>CAYNOM010001090.1:0-2342 GCA_964398415.1 uncultured Polyangiales bacterium
GCCGAAGAGTACCGGTCGCTCGACGCCCGCGCACGACCCGTCACCCCGACTGTCTCAGCCCACCCCGATTGCAAACTACCGAAAATAGTCGCGCAGCAGCGCGGCCACCTGCTTTGGCGCGCGGTCGCACGAGTAGGTGGTCTGGCCCTCGATCACGGCCATCTTGCCGTGTCTGAGCGCGCGGTAGCTCGGCTCCAGCAGGTGAAACACGGTGTCCTTGTCGCCTGCGAACACGAGCGTCGGCACCTCGAGAGCGCGGAGCTGCCGATCGAACTCTTCCCAGTGCTCGAACACCGCGTGATAGCCCTCGCTCCAGCGCGGCCCCGAAACGAGCGTGAGCACGGCCTCGCGGTACTTGAGCGCGAGCGGCGCGTCCGGGTCCTTCGCCTGGATGCGCTCCCACACCTTTGCGAAGTGGCTTCCGTCCTCGCGCAGCTCCATGGGGGAGGTCTTGTCTGCGAGCTCCCTGGCGAAGCTCTCGCTGAGCAGACAGGGCCCCGAGAGCGCGAGGCGCGGGGCAAGCGTCGGCTGCCGCGACAGCATCTCCACGGCGATGGTGGCCCCCGTGTGGTGACCGAACAGAAAGCAGCGCTCGATGGAGAGCCCCGCGAGGGCCGACAGTAAGGCCTCGGCGTAGTGGGCGATGCTGCCGCGCAGCTCGGGGCGATAGCTGCCGCCAAAGCCGGGCGTGTCGAGGGCGACCATCGTGTAGGCGTCGCCGAGCTCGAGCATCAAGCTCTCGAACATCTCGGACGAGCTCGCGGTCTGATGCAGCATCACGAGCGGCGTGCCGCCCGCCGCATCGCCCAGCCGGCGGTAGTGCACCTGCCCCCACGGCGTATCGACATAACCCTTCTTGATCTTCTGCATGCCCTCCCCTTCTGCTCGTCGCACGGATGTCAGAACGGAAGCGGCGTGTCAGCGAGCTCCACGCTCACCCACTTCAGCTCGGTAAAGTGCTCAATGCTGTACTTGCCGCCGCTGCGCCCGATGCCCGAGTAGCCGAAGCCGCCGATGGGCGAGATGGCGTCGCTCCAGAAGCTGTGGGTGCTGAGGTGCACCGAGCCCGCGCGGATGCGACGCGCGAGCGTCATGCCGAGGCGCAGGTCGTTGGTGAGCACCCCCGCGCTGAGGCCGAACTCGGTGTCGTTCGCAAGAGCCAGCGCCTGCTCGACATCCTCGACGACGTACACACTCGCCAAGGGGCCGAAGGTCTCCTCGGCGTGCACGGCGCAGGTGGTCTTCGGGTTGACGAGCACGGTGGGTTTGTAGACGTTGCCATGGTGCAGCGCCCCGCCCGTGAGCAGCGTGGCGCCCGCATCGACGGCGTCTTGCACGTGGCGCTGTACTTTCTCGAGCGCGCGCGCGTTGATCAGCGGACCGTAAGCCGTCTTCGGATCGCGCAGATCTCCGAGGGTAAGCGCCTCGCAGCGCCGCTTCAGCGCCGCACAAAACGCGTCGGCGATGGGACGCTCGACGATGATGCGCGAGCCCGACATGCAGATCTGTCCGCCGTGGGAGAACGCTCCGACACAAGCGAGGTGGGCCGCCCGCTCGACGTCGAAGTCGCGCAGCACCAACAGGGGATTTTTGCCACCGAGCTCGAGCTGCACGCGCTTCATGTGATCGGCGGCCACCATGCCGATGGCGCGGCCCACCTGGGTGGAGCCGGTGAACGCCACGGCCTGTACGTCGCGGTGGCGCACGAGTGGATCGCCGCAGTCGGCGCCAAAGCCCGTGACCACGTTGAGCGCGCCCTTCGGCAAGCCCGCATCCATGATCAGCTTGGCGTAGGCCAGCGCGATGAGCGGCGTCTCCTCGGAGGGCTTGGCGACCACCGCGTTGCCGGCAGCCAGCGGAAAGACCGTCATCTTCGCGAACAGAGCGAGCGGTGCGTTGAAGGGCGAGATCGACGCGACGACACCCATGGGCTCACGAAACACCATCGAGACGCGATGCGGTCGATCGTTTGGAAACGTATCGCCGTACAGGCGCCGCGCCTCGCCGGCCGCCGTGCGCAAGAGCTCGACGCCCTTGATGACCTCGTACTTGGCCTTGAGGAAGGCCGAGCCGCTCTCGTCGATCAGAAGCTCGGTGAGGCTGTCGGCGTTTTTCTCGACGAGATCTGCAGCCCTGAGCAGCACCGCCTCGCGCTCGCCGACGGGCAAACCGCTCCACGCCTCGTAGCCTGCGCGTGCCGCCCGAACCGCGGCGTCCACGTCGGCGGCACCGGCTCGCGCCGCCGTACCGATGCGCAGCCCGTCCGCGGGCGCGGTCACGTCGAAGCGCTCACCGCTCGCGGCCTCGCGCGCTTCGCCACCGATCCACAGCTTGCCCTCGAT
>CAYNOM010001091.1:0-2334 GCA_964398415.1 uncultured Polyangiales bacterium
TGTTCGACCCGCTGTCGGCGCAGTTCACGCGCGCAGACCCCTTCATGCCTGGCGCAGACTCACCCAAGGGTTTCAATCGCCTGGCCTACGTCAAGGGCGACCCCATCAACTTCATTGACCCCACGGGCTTCGCGGAGGACTGCAACCCCCAAACAGGAAACTGCGGCGGGATCTCCGGACAGCAAAGGACACCACCCGTCGGTGGCGGCAACGCTGGACCTGTCTGCAATTTCAAGTGCCGAGAGAACTTCAAGGCTGTCGGTGACTTCTTCGAGACCATCAGTGGAGTCGGCGCCATCAAGGACCGCATCAAGAACCGCCGGGAGAAGGAGCGTCGCGACAAGCGCTACAAGAAGGGGCTCTACCATCTGCAGAGCGGTGGCGCGGCGCCGAACACCTCCACGAGCCTCGTCGACCGAGTCATCAGCGCCGTCGACCGAAACCAGCTGCGCGCCTTCAACGCCGTGTCCGAGGCGGTCACCGGCGCAGGCGACTTCGTCACCATGGGCACCTCTGCGTGGGTGCGGGACAAGCTCTTCGGCCAGGGCTTCACGCGCACCGACACCGCCGCCGCCTACGTCGGCGCGGGCGCCGGCTTCGCAATCGGTGGCGGCGTGCAGGCGATCAGGGCGATCCCCCATGCCGTGCGCGCGATTCCCGGTGTGGTGGGGGCCGCACGCGGTGCGATTCGCGCCGTGCCTGGTATCCTAAGTTCCGCCAAGAACAGCGTCGGCAACTTCATTCGTTCTGTAAGGGGCGGCGGGCAAGTCGCGAGGGGAGGCGGACACGGCTACGCAACCAGTGTACTCGAGGGCGGTACTGGAAGGGCCTTCGCAGGGCACGGCGAACTGCGGTACGGTGCCGGGACCACGACGATCCCCGAAGGTACGACGCTAACCACATGGACGAGCGAGGGAAGAGGTATATCGGACAGCCTGGGCCGCCTGATCGAGGCCGGGGACTACGGAGCAATCGCGGCTAGTCCGCGTCACATGACTGCGATAGAGGGGGCAGTTAGTCATCTGCCTGGCGCGCAGGTATCGAACTACGTGCTCAAGGCACCCACCGGGCTGACGATACTGAGAAACTCAATCACCGTTGAATCGACTACACCGCTCTCTACCTTACTACGCCGAGGCATGGGACACATGGATTGGGCGGCTTGCCTGCTGTGTAGGTGATGCATGTACTACTCTGATCTCCAGAGCTATTGTTATTCGCTCCCCTTTCAACTCCACAACGTGCTTGCTGTGGGCTGGCTCGACAGAGCCCATGCTTTTGCTTGCGGCCGTATCGAGGCCCGTCTCGTCGAAAAGCTGAAGACAATGGCCATTGAACAGCCCGCACAGCAGGCGCGAGGGTTTTCCTCTTGTGAGATCTGCGGCCTCGAGCATGTCGCAATCGAGCATCGAGGGGTCGAGCGGAGGCTCGGGTCGGCGGAGATCTGGATCCCAGATGCACTCGTGGCGGGTAGGGCTTTTGCAGCTCCAGATATGATAATTCACTACGTTGTCGATCATGGTTACCAGCCGCCTGAGGTGTTCTTGAAGAGCTTGGAGGCGGTCGATTGCACCCAATGGAATGGTGCGGTTGAGTCTGAGCGCATCATCGAAGGGGCCTTTGCGACCTCTCGGTAGCCGCAAGGCGAGCTCGCGGAATCAACGACTTAGGGGCCGTTGTCTGAGCACAGACAGTGCCGAGTCGCACACGGTGCCGCACTAGCCAAAGTACGGCGTGTCGCCGTTCAGCGTGTATCATCCGGAGGTCAGGCCGAAGCAGCTGGAACAGGAGGAGCGCCTGGTCGAGTTGCTCACGTCGTCGTTTCATCCGCGAGGATGACCCCTTATGTGGGCGAGATGTGTTCGATGTTCCGATGGCGTTCCAAGCAAATGATGAACTTAAAGCTGAGCGCGCATTTACGCCGCGCCGAGCGCGGTGGCCTTCAAGAAGGCAAGGTTGAGCTGAACGGTTTGGCTCCGATGACTCTTTGCAGATCCAGTCGTTCGGAGAATCATCCACCCCACGAGTGCAGTACATGTCCTCCGTCATCAAGCATCTCAGCCTCGTCGTGCTCCTCACGATGAGCGCCGCTCCGCGCGCTCTCGCCCAGGACGCCGTGGTCGAGTCGGCCGGCGAGGAGCGCGCCCGGCGCTCGCCTCATCACGTCGGCGGCTTGTTAGGTCTGGCCGTTACCTCCGACCTCAACGCCGATCCTGACGAGGAGACCATTCCAGGCGGAACCGGGCTCATGCTCGAAGCCCGATACAGCTGGGAGCCCAGGCAAGTGTGGGGCGTGAGCTGGTTTGGCCTCGGCGGGGCTGTGGGCATGCATCG
>CAYNOM010001092.1:0-2333 GCA_964398415.1 uncultured Polyangiales bacterium
GCGACTTTCTTCATCGAGGGGAGGTGACCTATCCGCGCGGCGTCTATACGTACACGACTCACTACGACCTGGAGCTCCGGGAGGCGGACGGAACCGTGCTCCGCAAGAAGGGCTCCTACGGCATGCAGTGGAGCGGCAACGGTGGCGAATGCGATCGCACCAGGTACTCGAGCCACGCTGACTGGGATGGCCAGCAGACCAACTGGACTCAATCGTGGATGTACCCGCCCTGCGATGTCGCCAGCGACGGCGAAACCATGTGGTTCACCTACGCAGTCGCGTACCCCTCGTTGGCCCACAAGCTGCATCTCGCGGTGCAGCTCTACGCGCCGCTACGCTTCGTGCTCGAAAAGTGGTGGGAAGCGGCTGGCCACAAGGGGCTCCGCCCGTACAACGAGCTCGACGATCTCACGGATATGTACGTGATGGATTTCCACGCAGAGCAGGGTGGCGACGCGATTGAAGCCTTCGCCCATGCAGTCCCCGATGGCACTCCGCTGCGCGTTGATCGCTCTTACAACGACCCACGCTGGAACCCGCGAGCCGTTTGGTATCGCACTACAGAGAAAGGCACGACGCGCTTGCCTGCGGGTGCGAGGGAAAGCAATCGCGCCCTGGTCGATCTGGCCTTGAGGTTCGGCTCGGACGGCGCCGTCGAGTTCCTGACCGCGGTGGAGGAGCTCGATCCCTTGCGTGCCGAGCCCACCACGCTGACTGAGACCGTGCGCTACTCACGCACGGGGATGCAGCCTTCGGAGTACCGCGCCATGCAGAGGGGCAACTTCGCGGCGAAGTTCGTGGTCATCAGCCCTTGACTGGGCATCAGCAAGCCACGACCAGCTCGCGGCTGTGCGCCCACGAACGGAGCCGTCTGAACGCACGTGCGTGCGCCGAATGCACGTGTATCTTCCTCCCGGCGCACGCCCCCCAGCACGGGCACACGAGCGACCCGAGAGCTCTAGTCGCAGCGCCCCCCTGTGCGAGCTCCTAGGTGGAATCCAATGCATCCAAGCAACTCATCGGCCCGCACTGCATCCATCGCCCGCTGGACCTGTGCGATGCTCGCGATACTCGGTCTGTGCGGCACGAGCTTGTCCGCGCGCGCGCTCGACACGCCGCACCTCTGGTACGCGTCACGACCACTCGCGCAACAGGTGGATTGGGCCAAAGTAGGTCCTCTCGACAAGGCCAACTTCTATCGCCAGTCGTACGTCCTGGCTGAGCTTGCAGCGCGAGCCCGCAAAGACACCGTCGGCGGGCGCAACGTCCAAGAGCTAGGCTTTCGCGAGCTCGCCTTCCTCGACGAGACCGTGAAGGTGTCCGGAGGCGAACGCGCCGGCGACGCTTTTCGCTACGCGTTCTTGGGGCCAGGCCCCGTATGGGTCGGCGAGGGCGCTATCGTGAACCGCATCGCGACGGCGAGCGCCACGGTGGTGGAGACGCTGGACGGGTCGGCACGAGTCGTCGTGCTGCGCGGCAGCACTGACCTCGACGACTGGCTGCTCGACCTCAACGCCGCCACGATCACCGATGGCAACGCGACATTCCATCACGGCTTCTACACGTACGCGGCGATCCTGTTCAACAGCATCTACTCGACCCTCGGTCAGTGCAACGGCAGCCAGCCGCCGACGTGGATCACCGGGCACAGCCTGGGTGGAGCCGCCGCGCAGATCCTGGCCTACGGCCTGGCCCGCAAGGGATGCAAGATCACGGGAGTCACCACCTTTGGGGCGCCCGGGCCCGGACGCATGGACTTTGCGAGCCGGTATGCCCAGCTCGGCCTCAGTGCCCGAACGAATCGCTGGGCGAACGACCTCGATCCGATCGTCTGCCTGCCCTTCGGCAACAAGTGGCCGCGCGTCGGCAAGCAGCACCTCATCACCGACACGAAGCTGCTGCTGAATGACGATCGAGACATCTGCGACGGCATCGGAGAAGAGCCGGAGGCGGCGGTGTACGGCTTCTTCTTGAAGGTGCACGAAGCGACCAACATCAGCGTCGACTTCAACGATTGGCTCATGACCCATGCTCAGAAGGTGGGGCTCTGCACCTCGAGCCGCGCCAAACGCATCTTCTGGGGCATCGTCACCCTCGGAGCGTCCGAAGCGACGTGCAAGCTGACCGATCTCACCTCGGACCTCGGCTCGCAGATCGAGCAAGTCATTGCGCTCGGCCAGGTGGTGCTGCTCGACAAGTCGCGTAGCCGGCACAGGATCGCGGAGGGATACATGGATCGCATGGCCGAGCTGGAGTCAGACGCCACGACCGACTCGTTCTGTCAGCCCATCTGGCGGCCCCGCATGGAACAGCTTGGGACGAGCGCCTGTCCG
>CAYNOM010001093.1:0-1176 GCA_964398415.1 uncultured Polyangiales bacterium
CGTGGCGGGGACCTCTGCACCTCCGTAGGTCGGCGCCGACGCGGAGCTCAACCCGTCGTTCCGCGGGCTCTCGTAGAGCGGCAGCGGCGTGGTCAGGGTCTCGACGGCGGAGACTCCGGCCTCGTTGGTCAGGCGAAACTCGCCAACCGTCCGTAGGTCGCAGCGCGCGTTGAGCCGCACGTTGGACTGCGCGTTCTCGATGGCGTTGAGCGCGGCAGACGTCACCCAGCCGTCCTCGTCGGCGTCGCATTCGACGGCGTGGTTCTGCTCTGGGAAGTAGCCGGGGTCCGTCTCGCAGAAGCAGACTCCGTTGTTCACGCCAGTCTCGATGATGAGTCGACCCGTTTCGCCGGTGCGCGTGCACGAGGTCGACGACGCCAGACCGCCGCTGCCACATCGGAAGCAGGCTCCGCTAGCGGGATCGAAGCCATTCCCGGGCGGGCACGCCAACACGCACTGCGCGTCCGTGCTGGCGGTGGCCTCGTTGCAGCCCTGCCCCATCGAAGCGCACGACAGGTTCTCGCATGTGCGGGGCGCTCGGCACGCGGCCAGTGAGCTGTCCCAGACGAAGCCACTCACGCAGGCTTCGCCACACCTGGGGTCGGGGTCCATCACACAGGTTCGGTTCAGTGCGTCGCAAGCGAGGTCGTCGCATGTGCCGCCGGCAACGCACTGGAAGTTGCCGTCCTGGACGAACCCTGTCTGACACGCGCCGCACGCAGGCACCGGTCCTGAGGTGTCGCACACACGGTTCTCGGCCGCGCAGCCGAGGCCGGTGCACGCGTCGCCCGGGACGCACCCGTTCGGGCCGGGCTGCTGACCCACGGGGCAGCCGCCATCGGGCGTCGTCCCCATGTCGGAGTCTCCGCCGCCCCCTCCACCGCATCCGGATAGAAGAATCAGCGCGAAAACAAGAATTCGTTGGATCTGCATGATGAACTGGCCCCGTGTCCTGGGAAACGACTAGAACGCCGTAAAGTCGGTGTAGTAGAGGTAGATGCGAACGTCGGTGAGAGACCCGATGTTGATGTCTTGGTTGACGAACTCATCCCGCTGGTTGAACGCGAACTCCCAATTCGTGTTCACGTAGGGACGCTCACGGAGCCTCTGGTTCTGGTAGATCTCCGGGGTGAAGCTTCGCACCCCGTTGAAGAACGTGTTGACCACCGCGGTCCG
>CAYNOM010001093.1:1186-2028 GCA_964398415.1 uncultured Polyangiales bacterium
GGGATGGCGCCGGACAGCATCATCAACTGGTCATTGACCGCGAGGCCGGCGACAATCCGCTCGCCGTAGCCTCCGGCACCGACGAATGCCGCAATGGTAGCCGTGCCGACGTTGATGACCGCTGCAGTCCTGATCCCGGCGAGCATGCCCGTCCCCGACACGGTGAGGTAGACGCGACCAACGGCGTCACCGACGTCGGAGCCGATGAGCTCGACCTCGATGTGGCTGAGCTTGTGGTTTCGCGTCAGAGGCGAGAGCCGGGCCAGGGACGTGGTGAACGGAATGGTCAGGTGGCCACGCGGGCTCAGCCACTGGGGGTCCGAGAGCGCCACTCGGAAGCGCTCGACCCGGTCGGCCTGCGAGAGCGTCGCACCATCGTCCGCGTAGTGGGGAATCTGGAGCACATCATCGCGGAGCGAGAGGATGTCCACTCGGCTGTCCGGGCGGCCGACGTCCTCCAAGAAGACGAAGTATTCCTCTTCGAGGTCCGCGAGGTAGTTCTCGAGGTTGTGGTCACCGCGAGCGACCAAGCGGACGAGACTCAGCTCGTCGGTGCGGGCGTAGCTCTGCGACGTGTAGTACTCGAAGACGCGGGTTGCCCGGTACGCCTCGCGCACGGCCGTGCGGAACGAGAGATCCGCGTTGATGATGGCGTCGTTCTTGTAGATTCGGACGTTCGGATCGTTGCGCGCCGCCTGTACGTTGATGGCGAGCTGCTCCGACTCCCGCTGCTCCGCCTCGACACGGGACGCTTGATTTCGTAGGCGGGCCACTTCGGCGAATGTGAGCCGGAGTTGGTACTCGGCCCGGGTCGCGTCTAGCTCGAGGCGGATGGCCTCAAG
>CAYNOM010001093.1:2038-2320 GCA_964398415.1 uncultured Polyangiales bacterium
TTGGATGCGTGCGACACCGTCAACAAGGAGTTGCTGGCACTGCGCCGCTGCCCTCTCGTCCGTGAGCCGAAGCTCAATGCTCTGGATCTCGTCCTGTGTACGGTTGATCACAGTCTGCTGCACACCACGCGCAACGAACGCCGCCGCTTGAACCGAAGCGAACGCCACCGTCGAGCCAATCGCGGCCGGACAGCTCCCTGCACCAACAGATGTACCAGTGATCGGCGGCTCGCACTTAATAAGGTCCAGATGGCGGAAAGCATTCTCGGCCTGACGCTGAAC
>CAYNOM010001094.1:0-2318 GCA_964398415.1 uncultured Polyangiales bacterium
AGGGCTACGGCCGCGTCCTTTTGACGTCGTCGGCCGCTGGCATATTCGGCCACTTAGGTCAGAGCAACTACGGCGCCGCGAAGATGGGCCTCGTAGGCCTGTCGAACGTGCTCGCCGTGGAAGGCAAGAAGGCGGGCATCCAGTCGAACGTCATCGCTCCCATCGCCAAGACGCGCCTGACCGAAGGCCTGCTCGGGCCCCTCGCCAACATGTTGCTTCCCGAGCAGGTCACGCCCCTCGCGGTGTACCTCGTCAGCGAAGCGTGCAAGCTCACGCACGAGACGATCAGTGTCGGGGGTGGTCGGTTTGCGCGCGTGTTCGTGGGCTTGTGTCAGGGCTTCAGCACGGGCAAGGGCAACGTCCCGAGCGTCGAGGACATCCAGGAGAACCTCGAGAAGATCATGTCGACCGACGGCTACATCATCCCGAAGAGCATTCAGGATGAGATGGGTCTCGTCATGAAGGCGTTGATGTGACCGAAGGAGGACGATCATGCCCATCGATCTGAAGCAAGCGCTCGGCTACAGCCTGCCCGCGGTGGAGGCTGCCTGGGATGCCGATCAGGTGATCCTCTATCACCTCGGCGTCGGCGCGGGAGATCCGCCCAACGACAAGAACGAGCTCGAGTACACCTTCGAGTCGAAGCTCAAGGTGCTGCCCTCCTTCGGTGTGATCCCGGTGTTCAAGGCGATCATGTCGGTGGGTTCTGTGCCTGGGCTCAAGTTCAACCCGATGATGGTGCTCCATGGCGAGCAGGATCTTCAGGTTCACAAGAAGATCCCCACCGCGGCCAAGATCTCCTCGGTCGCCAAGGTGAAAAACATCTGGGACAAGGGCAAAGCTGCGGTCGTCGAGCTCGAGGTAGAGAGTAAGGACGACAAGGCTGAGCCGCTGTTCACCAACGTCTTCTCGCTGTTTCTTCGCGGAGAGGGTGGCTTCGGCGGTGAACGCGGACCCGACAAGCCGAGTGAACAGCCCGACCGCGAGCCTGATCTCGTGGTCGAGAAGAAGACGCTGCCGCAGCAGGCGCTGCTCTACCGACTGAGCGGCGACAAAAACCCGCTTCACGCCGATCCGGGATTCGCGAAGATGGGCGGCTTCGACAAACCCATCTTGCATGGGCTGTGCTCGTTTGGCATGGCCTGCAAGGCGGTCGTCGACACGGTGTGCGAGGGCAACGTCGAGCGCGTCGCGCGCTATCAGGTGCGCTTCGCCGGCGTGGTCTTCCCCGGCGAGACGATCGTCACCTCCATGTGGCGAGAGGGCGACAGGGTCTTTCTGTCGGCCACGACCAAAGAACGCAACACGCCCGTTCTGTCGAACGCGGTGATCACGCTTCGCTGAAGCACGCTCGAGCAGATCTATTCAAGGAGTCGTCACATGGGTCGTAAGGTATTCGTCGTCGGCGTCGGGATGACCAAGTTCGAAAAGCCGGGTGCACGCGAGAAGTGGGACTACCCAGACATGTTCGAGGAGGCCGGCAAGAAGGCCCTCGAGGATGCCAAGATTTCTTACAGCGAGGTGCAGCAGGCGGCGCTCGGCTACTGCTACGGCGACAGCACTGCTGGGCAGCGCGCGCTGTACACCCTGGGGCTCTCGGGCATACCCATCTACAACGTGAACAACAACTGCTCGACCGGCTCGACGGCGCTGTTTTTGGGCAAGCAGCTGATCGAAGGCGGCATTGCAGACTGCGTGCTTGCGGGTGGCTTCGAGAAAATGGAGAAGGGCTCGCTCGGTGCGAAGTACACCGATCGGACCAATCCCATGGACAAGCACATGATGAAGATGATCGAGCTGCGCAAGTTCGCGCCTGCCCCGCCGGCGCCGCAGCTCTTTGGCAACGCCGGCCTCGAGCACATGGAGAGGTACGGCACCACGGCCGAGCAGTTCGCCAAGATCGGGCACAAGAACCACAAGCACTCGGTCAACAATCCGTACTCTCAGTTTCAAGATGAGTACACGCTCGAGGACATTCTCAAGGCGAAGACCGTGTACGGCCCGCTCACGAAGCTTCAGTGTTGCCCGACGTCGGACGGTGCCGGCGCTGCGATCCTCGCCAGCGAAGAGTTCGTGAAGAAGCACAAGCTCGAGGGGCAGGCCGTGGAGATCCTCGGCATGGCCATGGCCACCGACTTCCCGAGCTCGTTCAGCGAGAACAGCTGCATCAAGCTCGTGGGCGGCGACATGACGAAGAACGCCGCTCGCGCCGTCTACGAGCAGTCGGGCCTGGGGCCTGAGAACGTGGACGTGATCGAGCTGCACGACTGCTTCTCGACCAACGAGCTCATCACGTACGAAGCGCTCGGCCTGTGCCC
>CAYNOM010001095.1:0-2316 GCA_964398415.1 uncultured Polyangiales bacterium
GTGGCTTCTCCCCGGGGCGCTCGGGTGCACCCGGCGCCGCAGGTCTCACGAGCGGCCTGCGCTAGCCCCGTGCTACACCTGCCCGCCATGTCCCTCCCGCTCCAAGCCCTGACCCCCGAGCGGCTTTCTGCAGCGCTCGAGATAACCCTGCCAGAGGCGCGCAAGGTGCACGCCTCGGTGCAGCGCGAGGACTACGGCCGTGTCGTGCTCCAGGGAGTGCGCCGCGAGAGCCTGCACAAGCTGCGCACCTCGGCGGCGGTACCGAGCCTCGAGCTCGTCGCCGAGCGCAAGAGCCAGGTCGACCCCTTCGTGAAGTACGCCCTGCGCACCCACGACGACCACGTGATCGAGACCGTGCGCATTCCGCTGGAGAAGACAGGTCGCTTCACGGTCTGCGTCAGCTCCCAGGTGGGCTGTGCGCTCGGCTGCAAGTTCTGCGCGACCGGGCGCATGGGCCTCACCCGCAACCTGGAGACCTGGGAGATCGTGGAGCAGGTGCGCACCGTGCGACGGCACCTGAGCGAGGGGCGCGTTCACGGCGTGGTGTTTCAGGGCATGGGCGAGCCCCTGAGCAACCTCGAGCGCGTGCTCGAAGTGATCGAGGTGTTCAAGGAGCCCTGCGGGCTTGCGATCGATGCGCGCAACATCACGGTCTGCACCTCGGGCTTGCCCCAGGGCATTCGCCGGCTCGCGCGCGAGGCCCCCAAGGTGCGCCTGGGGCTCTCGATCGGCAGCGCGCTGCAGCAGAAGCGCAGGACGCTGATGCCGATCGCCGACGCCCACTCCTTCGACGACGTGCTCGACGCGGTGGCCGAGCACGCCACCACGACGGGCCTTGCGCCGCTGTGGGCGGTGACGCCGCTTGCCCACGTCAACGATGGCTTCGAGGACGGTGCGGCGCTCGGCGAGACGGCGCGCGCCTTTTGGCAACGCACAGGCATTCGTCCCCGGCTCAGTGTGATCCCCTACAACTCCATCGGCGAGGGCGATCCCTTCGTTCGCTCCGACGAGGCGCGCCATCGCGAGTTCGTGCGCGGCATCGAGTCGACCGGCTACCGCACCCACTTTCGCTACTCGGGCGGGTCGGACGTGAGCGCGGCCTGCGGTCAGCTCGCGGCGCGCTGCTGAGCCCGGAAAGGACCGCTCTGCACCACATCCCCCTCGCTGAGCGGCTCGAGCCAGCAGTCTTCAATTTCGATCGTCGCGTCCTGCTTGCGCGCGCGGGGCGGCACGGGCGGCACCACGTACATGCACAGGATCTCGGGCTCCGGGTCCACATCCTCGTCGCATGCTCGGTCGAGCCCCGAGCACGGTGGGGCCTCGAGCAGCGGCTTGCGCCGAACGCCCGTTCCCGTCTGTTCGAAGCCGTGCCGCCCGACCGCGTTGAGCGCCGCAAGCGAAGGCGGGGGCAGTGGGTTCGTGAGGGATACGCGCGGCCCGGATGCCCGCTCGACCTCGGGCGCTGGCACCAGGGCGAGCTGCGGCCCCGTCTGCCCGCCGCGCGAGGGTCGCGGCTTCCATGTTCTCTTGAATGCGCGTATCGCCTCCGGTTGCATCGAGTCCTCCAACGAAGCCGCGTAGAGCAAGCCGCAGGCCAGCCCGAAAGGCGAGGCGATTCGGCAGCTCCTGGGGAGCGCCTGCCGGGGCGGCCGCTGATTCCCGGAAGCCACGTCTCCGATTTTCGGAGAGCGCTGTCGAAAGTCGCGCCCGCGAGGCCAACTCGGCAGGCATGAAGTCATTGGCATGGTTCTGGGCGCTTCTGCTTTGCGCCGCCTGTGTGACGTCCGCTGACGACGCGCTCGAGCTGGGGGTGCACGAAGCCGAGTTGCCGAGCGCTCCCATCGATCTCGGCCCCCGCCTCCCGGACCTGAGGCCGCGTCTGCCGATCGACGGTCCCACGTTACGCCTCGAGAGCTGGGAGCCCGTGGGCACGCCGAGCGCCACCCCGATTCAGTTCGAGCGCAGCTACTACAAAGAGCGCCCTTTCACCTCCGAGTGGGTGTCGCCCACACGCTCTGAAAAGCAGGCGCGCGGCGGCCAGACGTTGGTTGTCTGGCGCGACGCCGTGGGGCGTGTGCGCAGCAATGAGCTCGGCGATCTCACGCTCTACGCCGAGCGCCCGGGTCGCGTCGAGCTCGTGCCTGAGTTGCTCACGCGCGTCGATCCGGTGGCCTACGGCTTTCGAGAGCTCTACGTGGCGTGGGTCGCGCGCAACGGACAGGTGTACGAGCTGCGCGATGGTGCCGCCACCGTCGACGAGATCGACGAAGAGCAGTTGTGCGTCACCTGCGAGGCCGAGGTCGCGAGCGCGGATCT
>CAYNOM010001096.1:0-2316 GCA_964398415.1 uncultured Polyangiales bacterium
TCCTCGGCGGATCGACCAGCTCACGCCTCAGGCGTGCGCTGCGCGACGAGCAGGGGGCCACCTACCACGTCGGCGCCCGACTCGTGCCGCGACGCGACGGCAGCACCCTTCTGATCGAGACCTCCACCGCCAACGACGCTGCACCCGAAGCGCTCGCGCGCATCCGCAAGGAGCTCGAACGCTTGCGCTCCGAACCTGTGACGCGAGACGAGCTGCGCCGGGCCCAACATGCGCTGCTCGATGAGCTCGGCAGCAGCGTCGCCAGCGCGTCCGGCGCCGTGCGCACCCTCGCCAGCATGCTGTCCATGGGGCAGTGGCACGGCGATCTGCAGAAGCAGGTGCAAGCCATCTTGGCCCTCGATGAAGCGCGCTTGCTCGCTGCCGCCAAGGCCCATCTGACGCCCGAGGCCCCGGCCATCCTCGTCGGCGACATGGATGGCTACGGCAAGCTCGGGCAGTGGGCGTACGCCGACAACGAGATGCTGGGTGAATGATGGCCTGCGACGAGTCTCCCGTCGCCAGCACGTGAGCGTGGGACAGCGCAGCTCGGCATTGTCTTGACGCCCCAGCAATTTGCGCCCACTGTGAACGTCCGATGGCAAAGGGGGAAGCCGTCATGACGGAAGCCGTGATCATTCCGATCGCGTCCGCTGCGCTCGAGACGTCCATCGAGCACGGCGAGCGCGTCGAGTACCTGGTGCTCAAGCCCGAGGGCGGCGTATCGTTCATGCGCCTACCGGTCGACGTCGTGCGCGACCGCCTCCGCACATGGCTCAAGGGTGAGCCGAGCGGCAAGGATCTGCTCGCCGCCATCAACAACCTGCGCAACCGCCGCCTGGTGGTGGGCCTCTCCCACAGCGGCTTCACGCTCGATCTGAAGCCCATCGAGCCCACGCCCAAGGTGGTGTCGCTCGAGTGCCGCGCCACCCCGCGCAAGCGTCCGGAGCGCAACGACGCGACCGTGGTCGACAAGAGCGCGACGAGCGCTCTACCCGCCAAGGTCACCGACGTGTCCACGGACGGCGAGGGTTGCGCCCTCGAGTGCGACGAGGCCGCGCTGCAAGCCCTGCTCGCCAACAACGTCTTCTGCGTCGGCCCTTGGACGCCCGGCAAAGATCAGCCCGCGCGCGTCGAGATCGAGGTTCGCTCCGTCACGCGCACCGGCAACCGCTACCGCGTGGGCTGCCACGTCACCGCGGGCGCAGACAGGCTCAAGGGGCTTCTGAGCTGAGCTCGGTCAGGCACGCATGCGATGGAGCTCGAGGGTGAGCTGGGCTGCGCGCGTCACAGAACGCAGACCGCGCACGACGCGAACGAGCAATTGTACCGAAGCACTCATGATGACGACCTTCGCGCTCGACCTGAGGGAAGCGCGCAGGCGACGTGCCGGCGGCTGGTCGAGACTCTAGAGTGTGACCCGCGCATGTTTCAGGACTGCGAAATCAGCGTAAGTTCTGCGCTGGCTTGGGTGTGAGATCACGCGCGTGGCGCGGCTCCTAGCTGGCCCGGCTAACGCGCTGGGTTCATGCCTGGCGTGATATCCGCGAGAATGCGACGCGCCTGCGCGTGGCCGGGATCCAGCTCTAGGGTGCGTTCGAGGGCTTGGATGCCGGGCTGTCGTCGGCCCGCTCCGAGCAGCGCCGCCGCGAGGTTGAATTGCACGCCTGCATCGTCGGGACGCAGGGCCGCCGCGCGCTCTGCTGGGGAAAGCGCCTCGGAAAAGCGACCGAGCGTCACGAGGCAGCCTGCCCAGTTCTTCCACGCACGCGCGTAGTGCGGTGCGTAACGCGCCGCCTGCGCATAGAGCGGAACGGCCTCGGCACACCCGCGGCGCTCATACACGGCGTGTCCGAGGTGATAGAGGGAGACGCCGTTCGTGGGGTCACGCTCCACGTCGGCGCCGTAGAGCGAGACGTTGTCGTGCCAAGCGCTCGCCTCGAGTCGGGTGGTCGCGAGGGCAACGAGCATCAGCAATCCGACGCCCGCCCAAAGAGCTCCCCGCAAGGGCCCACCGCCCGCGACCCTGCCCACCGCTTCACGAGTCAGCTCCAACCCCGATGAGACAGCCAAGACCAGCCCCATCATCGGGAAGTAGGCGTAGCGGTTCTGGTAGAAGCCAAGCGTCGGCACGACGAGCACGAGGGGGGCCAGCGCAAGCGCATACCAACTCAGCCCAAACCATATGCCACCGATCGGCCGATTGCCTCGACGCAGAAATGCTCCCAGCGGCGCGGCGATCAGGAGGATCAGCAAGAGAATCACGGTCGTGCTGCGTAGCGGATCGAGCGGCACGTACTTCGCGAAGGTGAGACCGTT
>CAYNOM010001097.1:0-432 GCA_964398415.1 uncultured Polyangiales bacterium
CGCGAGCCGGTGGCGCAGCCTGCCACGAGTGGCTCTGGCCTGTTGTCGATCAACACGCGACCGTGGTCGACCGTGTACCTCGGAAAGCGCCTGCTCGGCACGACGCCCATCGCGCGTGTCGAGGTCCCGAGCTCGGGCTTGACGCTCAAGCTCGTCGATCGCGACGGCCGGGTGCACCTGCGCCGCGTGGCAAGCTCGACCGACGAGGTGCGTGAGGTGTTCTTCGACTTCGACGCGCCTGCCGACTCAGAGAGCCGCTGAGCGTCATACAAAGCGAAAGAGGCGACCACGTGGGCCGCCCCTTCATCGCATCGTTCATCACCTCGCGCGTGCCTGAGCGCTCAGAGCTGAACCTGGCGGCGGATCTTGCCAAGGGCCTGCTCTTGGAGCTGACGAATGCGCTCACGCGACAGGTTGTACTTGTCGCCGATA
>CAYNOM010001097.1:442-2311 GCA_964398415.1 uncultured Polyangiales bacterium
CGCACGCGCTCGCGCGTCAGGCCGACCTCGCGGCCGATCTGCTTGAGCGTCAGCTCGTCCTGGTCGTCGAGGCCGAAGCGCCAGCGCAGGATGCGGGCTTCCATCGGCGTCAGGGTCTGCAGGAGGCGCTGAACCTCGCCGTTCCAACGCTTGCTCTCGAGGTTCTCGTGGGGCGTGGGGAGATCCTCGTCCTCGAGGAAATCGATGAAGCGACGGCCGTCTTCGTCGTTGACGTTGCGGTCGAGGGAGAAGGGCGTGGCGGCCCCGCAGTCCTTGATCTTCTCGAGCTTGTCGGCAGCGACGCCGGTCTCGCGCTCGATCTCCTCAGGCGTCGGCTCCTGACCGGTGCGCGCGCTGATCGACTGGGTGGCGCGTGCGACGCGGTTGTAGGTGTCGAGCATGTGCACCGGGATGCGCACCACGCGGCCCTTGTCGGCCAGGGCGCGATTGATCGAGTGGCGAATCCACCAGGATGCGTAGGTGCTGAAGCGGTAGCCTCGCGTATGGTCGAAGCGCTCGACCGCCTTCAAGAGGCCGATGTTGCCCTCCTGAATGAGGTCGATCAGGGGCAACCGGCCACGGTTGTAGCGACGTGCGATCGAAACCACGAGACGCAGGTTGGCCGTCACGAAGCGGTTCTTCTCTTCCTGCTGGGCCATGCGCGCGCGGTCGACGTCGACGAGGTAGCTCTTGAGCTGCTTCGTGATCTCGACCGGATCGTCGACGAGCAGATCGACCTCGTGGGCGAAGGCTCCCGAAAGGCGATGCACTGCCCGATCGGCCTGGTCGACGAACAGGCGATCGGTGTCGAGCACGCGCAACTTGGTGGCCAAGCTGTCCGAAAGCTCGTCCCACTTGTCCTGAGTCTTCTTGAGCAGCTTGCCCTGCTTGTTGGCCGTGCGGCAGAGCTTCTGCATCGCGGCCACTTCCTCGGGCACCTCGACCGGCACGGCGGCGAGTGCCTGCGCGAGCCCCGCGGCGATCGTGTCGAAGGCGGGCGCGTAGGAGAACAGGGCCTTCCAGTAGCCGATCTCGAGCCGCTCCACGGCCTGCGCGGCGCGCACTTCTTCGGCGGGCTGCAGCACGGCGTGATTGGCCATCTCACGGAAGTAGCGGCTGAGGGTCGAGTCGCCCGAGGTCTGGCGCTTCATGTCCTTGAGCGCCTTCTCCATCTCACGCTGGGCTTCGGCGAGTTGGGCACCCGTCGGCTCCTCGAACATGTCCGAGTCGTCGGCCGTCATCGCCACCTCGCGTGGGGTCGACTCGGCATCTACTCGCTGTTCTGCCTGATTTGACATGCTACCGCTCCTTGGTCTTGGACCCCCGGGTGTCCGGGGTCTTCCGCTCTGGGTGGTCCCCGCATCGTCGAGGCCGCCGCTCATCAAGATTCGCGTATCGCTGCTTTGGCTATCCCCTATCGGGCTTCGCGTTAGCTGGGGCTGTTTCGTTCGTCGGGCAAGGCTGCCCGCGCTCCTAAGCGAAGGGGTCAGGGTCCTCGTTTTCCTGGGGCCGAGGGGGCGCCCTTATAGCTGTAAGTTTGGGGAACAGGGAAGTGGGAAAATCATCGAGACGTAAGACACTCACCGCCATGCAGTGGGCGTGCCATCACCCTGGCTGCAAAATTCTCGTGTGATCCGGTATGGTGTGGACGGGGGGGACTCGTGCAGAAATGCAGGATTGGCTTCATTCCCGCAGGTGCTACGCCAAACTTGCTCTGCCATGCTGTGCCGTAAGTGGACGACGAGCGCGACGTTTTTGGAGTGAACGTGCCTGTGCGCGTAGGGATCCCACCTACGCGGGGTCTATCCCACGAAAAGGGACGATCGGGAGCGACTCACAGCTCGTGGGGCAGGCGATCGCGCGGGCTTC
>CAYNOM010001098.1:0-2306 GCA_964398415.1 uncultured Polyangiales bacterium
CCTTCGCGCCGGGACGCACGGACGCGACGCAGGAGCAGACGGAGGTCGAGTCCTTCGCGGTGCTCGAGCCCATCGCAGACGGATTCCGGAACTATCTGAAGGGCGAATACAGCGTATCGGCTGAGGAGCTTCTCGTCGACAAGGCGCGACTCATGACGCTGACGGCGCCCGAGATGACGGTGCTGGTGGGCGGGATGCGCGCGCTGCACGGCAACCACCGCGGCGAAAGGCACGGCGTGTTCACGGACCGTCCCGGCACGCTCACGAACGACTACTTCGTCAACCTCCTCGACATGGGGACGATCTGGAAGCCGGTTTCCAATGCGCAGGACGTATTCGAGGGCCGCGACCGGAGGTCGGGCGCGCTCAAGTGGCTCGCCACGCGCGTCGACCTCATCTTCGGCTCGAACTCGCAGCTACGCGCCATCGCGGAGGTCTACGGGCAGGCCGACAATGAGGGAAAGTTCGTGAAGGACTTCGTCAATGCCTGGACCAAGGTCATGAACGCCGACCGGTTCGATCTGGCGTGACGAACGGCCGGGCGGGGGACGAGCGCCATCGTTAGCCCGAGAGCCTCGTTCGTCCGGTCGCTTGTTCGTCGTACCTTCGCCTTTGCATCCGTGGCCAATCAGTGCAGGCTTCGGCGCTATGCGACCGCTTTCTCGCTCATTCCACCGTCGGTGGGCGCCTCGCGCACTCGCTGCCGCGCTCGCGCTCGGGGCGGCCCTTGCTGCTCCCACGTTGGCATCCGATGCGCGCGCGGAACAGTCCGCGCGGATCGACGTGCCCTTCACCAAGTACACCCTTCCGAACGGCCTCGTCGTCATCCTCCACGAGGATCACTCGCTTCCGCTCGTCGCGGTCAACACGATGGTCAAAGTCGGCTCGCGCTTCGAAGAGCCCAAGCGCACCGGCTTCGCGCATCTGTTCGAGCACCTCATGTTCATGGGCACGCGGCGTGTCCCGACGAAGATGTTCGACGGGTGGATGGAAGCCGCAGGCGGATCGAACAACGCGTGGACCAGCGCGGATCGCACCGACTACTACGACATCGGACCAGCCAACTCCCTCGAGCTGCTCTTGTGGCTCGAGGCCGATCGCTTCTCGTCGCTCGCCGACGAAATGACGCTGGACAAGCTCAACGCACAACGCGAAGTCGTGCGTAACGAACGGCGCCAAACGTCCGAGAACCGCCCTTATGGCAAGGCGGATTTGCGACTATCCGAGCTGCTTTATCCGCCCGGACACCCGTACCATCATCCCGTCATCGGCTCGCACGAAGACCTGCAAGCCGCGACGGTCGAGGACGTCAAGGCGTTCTTTCGTCGCTGGTACGTACCGAACAACGCTTCACTCGTCGTCGCCGGTGACTTCGATTCGGCCGTGGTCAAACCGCTCATCGAGAAGTGGTTCGGGGCGCTCAAAGCCTCGCCCGTGCCGGATGCTCCTTCGGCGCCGAAAGTGAAGCTCGACAAGGTCGTACGCGAAACGCAGAAGGACAACGTCGAGCTCGGCAAGATCATCATGGCGTGGCACAGCCCGGCCAGGTACGCGCCCGGTGATGCCGAGCTCGATCTGCTCTCGCTCATTCTCACCGAGGGCAAAGTCAGTCGGCTCTACAAGGCGCTCGTTTACGACCAAGCGCTCGCGCAGGAGGTCGTGGCGTACCAAGCGTCTCAGGACTTGGGTTCGTACTTCTCCATCGAGGCGATCGCGCGGCCGGGAGTTCCGCTGGAAAAACTCGAAGCCGCCATCGATGCCGAGTTGAAGAAGATCACCTCCGACACGCTCGACGCGCCGGAGCTTCTGCGCGCGAAGAACCAATACGAAACGAGCTTCGTGTCGAGGCTGCAATCAATCAACGCCCGTGCATCCGCGCTCAATCAGTACGAGACCTTCCTCGGTGATCCTGGGTTTGCCGAGAAAGACCTCAACCGATACCGCTCGGTCACGCCGGCATCGCTGCTCGCGATCGCCAGAGGCACCCTGGATCCGAACGCGCGCGTGATCATTCACGTGCTGCCCGAAAAGAAGGCCGAAGCGCCGTCAGTTGCGGAGGCGGCTCGATGAAACTCCTTCGTTCGTTCGTGTTCTCCTCGTGTATCGCGCTCGTCGCGTGCGGCGAGGAGCAGAAGCCTCCCGGTCAGCAGCAGCAGCCGCCTCCTCCTCCTCCCGCCGGGCAGCTGCTCGGTGCGGTGCAGACCGCCGGGGCCGACGGGACCGCGACGCCTCTGGCGACCGTCCTCGTGTCGCTGTGGCCGGCCGGCGAGGACGCCCGGACCGACCAGGCCGGAGCGTTCGCCTTC
>CAYNOM010001099.1:0-2303 GCA_964398415.1 uncultured Polyangiales bacterium
GCGAGCGTCGACGAAGACGCGGGCATGTCGCTCGGGCGCACCGAGCAGGCGCTTCAGACGAGCTTGTGCGGGCCGAACGCCTCGATTCAAGCGAACGCGCCTTGGCCCATGCGCGGCGGCTGCCCGACGCGGGCGGCGCAGAGCAGCGAGTATGGCCCGCTGAGCGGCGACAAGAACTGGGAAGTGAACCTCGGGGGCAAGGTGACGTCGTCCCCGGTCGTTGCGGCCGACGGCTCCATCTTCGTGGGCGGCGAGGCCAACAAGCTCGTGAAGATTCACCCGACGACGGGCGCGATCCTCAAGAGCACCAACATGTGGGCGCCCGTGCGTTCGTCGCCGGCCATCGGCAAGGACGGGTTCTTGTACGTCGGCTCCGACTTGGCGCGCGTGTATCGCGTGGACATGAGCACGCTCGCGCTCAGGTGGAACCATCAAACCTTCGGGCGCATCGTCTCGTCGCCCACGATCTTGGCCGACGGCACCATCGTGGTCGGCAGCGAAGACTTCGCCGTCTACGGCCTCAACCCGGCCACCGGAGCGAGGAAGTGGCGCTACGCCACCTCGCTGCGTGTCACGAGCTCGCCCGCGATCGACCCCGCCTCGACCACCATCTACGTGGGCAGCGAAGACCTTCACCTCCACGCGCTGAACACGAACGGCACGCTGAAGTGGAAGAAAAACCTTGGGGCTCCAGTGTATGCGACGCCTGCCGTGGGTCGCGACGGCCTCATCTACGTCAGCGCGGGCACCACGGTCTACGCGCTCGAGCCGGGCGATGGCGCGATTCGCTGGCAGCGCTCGATCCCGCTGAGCTTGCCTTCGTCGCCTGCCATCGGCCCCAACGGCGTCGTGTACGTGGGCCTCACCTTCTCGCTCAGCCATGGCTCGCTCTACTCGTTCAGTGCAGACGGCGAGATTCTCTGGCACGTCGACTTCGGCGCGGGCGTCGAGTCGACCCCCATTATCGACCGCGTCGGTAACCTCTACTTCGGCACCAAGGGCGGCACCGTCTACGCGCTCGACTCCGCGGGCCATGAGCTGTGGAAGGCCGAGGTGGGCGGGGAGATCATCGGCTCGCCCGCGCTCGGCAAGGGTGGCGCCGTGATCGTCGGCTCCACCAACGGACGGCTCTACAGCCTGGGCAGGGGTGCACCTCGCGTGGCCGCGGGCGGCGACTGCGACGAAGACACCGACTGCGAGCCGGGCCTTCTGTGCGGCGAAGAAGCGGGCCCGCGCTTCGGCAAGGCCGATGGGGTTGGGGTGTGCTGGCCGCCGAGCTGCGAGAACAAGGTGCAGGATTCGGGCGAGACCGAGATCGACTGCGGCGGCGCGTGCGGAAGCTGCACCAACGTGTGCGCGGCGCCGTGCGTGCTCGGCGAGCAGGTCTCACCGCGTGCCGAGGCGGTCTTGCGCTTTGCCGATGGCATCTTCACGCGCGGCAGCGCGGCCACCTATCAGACGGGCCCTCACAGCGTGGCCAGGGCCGCGGGCCACGAGCTGCGCTACGAAGATCGGGGCGAGGGCTACGGCCGACTTGCGCTGTTCGAGGGCGAGCGAACGAACCGCGTGCTGTGGTCGAGCGAGCTCGATCGACCTGAGTGGTATGCGCCCGAGGGCTTCACGCCGATGGCGCTCACGCCCGACTGGGACGACGCACCCGACGGGCTCGCGGAGGCCGATCGCCTGGTGGCCGCGGCAGGCAGCCGCTCTCCCACACAGCGCTTCTGGGCACCGGTGGGGCCGGGTCAGATCAGTCTGTGGCTCAAGCACGCAGACCCGAACGCGGGCCCGAGCGAGACGCGGGCGAGCTGGGTCGACCTGCTCGGGCAGTCGTTTGCGTCTCCAACCACATGGCCCGTCACCGCAGCCTGGCAGCGCCGCACACTCGCGACCACGCAAACCGGCTTCCCGGTAGAGCTGTCGCTCTCGCACCGTGGCGGCTGGCCGAGCGGCGCGTTTGCAGCACTCGGCGCAGCCGACCTCGTGGCCTGGGGCGTGCAGCTCGAGGAGGGCCACTTTGCCTCGAGCTATATCCCGACGCGCGAGCTCGCAGGCCTTCGCCGTGCAGACCGCCTCGTGTACGACGCGGCCAAGGTGCCGGCCTGGGTGCGCACCGGTACGTGGCAGCTCGACGTCGTGCCGCTCTACGCGAGCACCGAGCTCGACGCCACCTCCGAGCACGTGCTCGTGGCCTGGGAAAACGGCAGCCTGGCGCTCGTGGGCGGCTCGAGCCCAGCCCTGCGCATCTCGGCCGGTACGGCGCAGGCCGAGCGTCCGCTCACTTGGAGCGCGCAGCAGAAGCT
>CAYNOM010001100.1:0-2303 GCA_964398415.1 uncultured Polyangiales bacterium
CTCTTTCCCGACCGAGAGCAGCAGCTTCGCAATGGCCGCAAGGCGTCCGAGATCACGCAGAACAGCCACTTGCGGGTCATCGCTCGAGGCCTCGCTTCGACGGGGCAAGTGACCCCGTGCACGCTGCTCAAGCGCGCTCCTCAAATCTTCGGACGACTACTCCAGGGCGGCGCCATCGGCGCCTGGCAAATCGGACCCAAAGACGCGCGTCTAGAGCTGCACGGCTACCCCCTCCTGTCGCTACCCTATGTCCGAAACGGCTGGCAGGGGATGCTGGAGAGCGGGCTGGGCATGTTTGCGCGACGTTGTTTCTTGCAGGAGGACGTGCGCTTCGGGGCCCCCGACCGGATTGCGTGGACGATCTCCTGGGCGTGACGGACGCCACGGCGTCTCCCTCGCCCGCCTGCGCCCGATACATGCCGGGGCCGGGGCTACGCCAGCTTAAGCTGAAGGCTGTACAGCGTCCGGTCCAGGGACTTGCGCACGGCACCGCGTGGGTCCGCCCGAAGCGCAGCCGGTACACCAATCTGTTCCTGATCGGCACGCTCCACTGCCATCTCTGCCGCCTGCTCGAGCGAGGAGGCGGTCCGGATCTCTACCGGGGACTTCACCAGCCACAGCACGGCGGTCATCACACCTCGCTGCAGCGCCCCCGAGACCACGAGAAAGGTCACCGGCGAGGTCGCCCCAATCTCGCGCCAATGCTGCTCGAGCCACTCTGCTTGCATTCTTCGCTGTGTCGCAGTGAATGTGACCTTGGGGGCGCTGTCGCAGATAGTAATACCCCGATTGTCCATGCCCATGGCCTTGCGACGGGCCCCGACCTCGAAGTTCCCCTTCTGACGCTCCAGAAACTCTCGAAACTCCTGGTCCGAGACGTTCGCGCTCTGATACTGGATGCGAATCGGGTCGTAGTCGGTGATGACGTGAATGTGTTGAGTGCTGCCCGGCGATAGCATCACGTACAAGATTAGCCGCGATCTGCCGCAGGAGGCCACAGGGGACGGCCGCCAGGGTGATGAACGAGACCATTTACAACACCCGCGCGTCTGAGCGGTGGCATTCTCCGCGCTCCCAGGCATTGCGGGAGACCCTCTCGAGGTCGTCGAAATCATGCCAAGAGAACACGTCCCATGTTTCCTACTGACCGCTGCGCTCGTATGCATCTCTGCGATCATTCACCCCGCGCAGAGTGTGGCTTGCGAGTTGCCCTGTTCCGAGCCGGTGCGGCTGTTTGCGCCCGATGGGGCGGCGCCCGGCAACCTCATCCGCTTCAAGCTACTCTCGCCCGATCCGGGACCACTCCAGCTCAAGACCCGGGAGGGTCGCGTGATCGCCGCGAGCATTCGCACTCTTGGCGAGGAGCGTGTGTTCGCTCCGGATGCGCCCGTGCCGGCCGGCATGGAGCTCGTGCTGCACTACCGCTCGGCCTGTCAGACTGGCGGCTCAGGTCGCTTTCCGTTTCGAACCCTAGCCCCGGCAGACGTGCAGACGCGCCCGGCGGAGCTCGAGGTGAGCGCGCGAGGGGTGCTGTATCCGGACGATCCGCGCAACGAGGCTGCCTTCGTTGACATTCAGCACTACGCCCCCGACGCCACTGGCGCCGCCTGGCATCTGATCGACACCGTCGCCACCGTCGACGGGATGCCCGTCGAGCTCGCGCTGGAGGGAGGGCCGCCTCGCATCCGAGTCCAGTCTTACTGTTCGGATCACGCATCGACCGTCCTCGACACATGCGGAAATCTCCGAGCAGTCGCTCCCGGCAAGCACGTCGTGAGCGTGGCAAGCACCATCGTGGGAGAGTCGACCCAGCCGCCTCCGGTGACCATGGAAGTGACACTCGGCTGCGACGCGACGCAAACCGGCAGCGCCAAAGGTATGTCACCCGAGCGCACGGTGTCTGCGGCGCAAGCTCCACGCGTGCACGAACCACCACGACGTGGCGGGGGCCTCTGCGCATTGCTGCCCGCCCAAAGGAGTGGTCCTTGCGCTGCCATGGTCTGGGCGATCACTGCGTTCGTCGTGTTTGGCGTGCGCAGGTATTCGCGGCACCAACATCGCTCTCATGGTCGCGGTGGCGGCACGACGCCCTTCGGGCAGATCTGTTGGCCCGCCGGTACGGCGAAGGTGGGCGTCGAGTCGTCGATGGTCTTGAGGAATGCGATCAAGTCGCGGACCTCGGTGGCCGTCGGCACGAAGACCTGACTCCCTGCCCTGAGGTGATCCTTGAACGCGCCGTTCGGGTCGAACAGCTCTTCGAGGGTGAGCGCCGCGCCGTTGTGAAGGTAAGGGGCACCGAGCCC
>CAYNOM010001101.1:0-2301 GCA_964398415.1 uncultured Polyangiales bacterium
TCAGTGCCACGAAGCCCTCAGTGTACCCGAGCTTCGCATATGACCGCCACTGGGCGGCATCGGGGCCGGCAGGACGGTCGACGTGAAGGTCTCGATGAGCCGCGCCGGAGTTTCAGCGCGCCTCCACGCTGCCGATGTCGCACGCCTCGCCTGCAGGGCGCGCGAGGCCTCGCTGGTCGAGCGTTGGACCCGTTGATACGCCATCGCTGCTGCAGGTGGCGTCGCCTGCATCGATCAGCAGGCTCTGGGCCAGAGGCGTGCGCGTCAGCGTGGGCCCGCCGTTGTCGGCGAGCGGTCCGAGGCCGGGATCCTGGCCCACGAAACTGCTTGCATCGGTGGTGCTCTCGCAGTTCTGCGGATTGAAGAAGACGTTGTGGTGACCCTGAATCACGAGCGCATCGGCGGATGTGCATGCATCGCCGGCACCTTCGTTGCCCGAGAACACGCTGTGGTAAGCCCGAACGCCCTGACCGAGGGGGCGGGTGCGGCCTGTCCAGGGGGCGGTAGGCACGTTGTTGGTCACCGTCGCGTTCACGAACGTGACGGGGCCCTGAGCCACGGTTTGGGAGCCGCCGTGCCCGCCGGCGAATCCGTTGCCGTGGAGCGTGCTGTTGCGTACGACGAGGCTCGCCAGGTTGCCGTTCTCGAGCAGACTGCCCACGCGATATCCGGGCCGCGAACCGAGCACGTTGCGGGCGACGAGTGAGCTGTCGAGCACGAACGTGACCTTTGCGGAGCTGAAGGTCTCCCAGGGATCGACCAGTAGCCCGCGCACGAAGGCCGCCGAGAAGACGTTGTCACTGAACTCGCTGTTCGTGATGACGGTGGACATCGTGCTCTCGGGGCGCGAGTCGTGTGCGTAGGAGAAGACGCCGCCTTCGATCGACGTAAAGACCGAGATCTGGTTTCTGCGCACGCGCAGGCGCTCCGCCTGAAAGGTGACATTCATGTTCTTACCGTTGAACGAGATCAGCCCGCCGGTGGAGGCCGGGGCGTGCGTGCCGAGCTGCGTCACCTGGTTGTCCTCGACGGTCACGTCCTCGAGGGTCATTGCGAACTCGGGCGTTCGAGGTTGAGAGTAGACACTGGGCAGGACGGAGATCAGGGTGCCGGCATGGGGCGCCTGCTGGATGCGCACCTGGTTCCCCACGATGCTGGTGCGCCGCAGAGTAAGCTCCGGCCCCGCGCCAAAGTACAGAAGCGCCGCGCCGCTAGCCCCGTCGATGGCGTCGATGGTGTTGCGTGAGATCGTGCAGTCTTCTAGGACGACGGGCCCGCCGCTGATGTACAAGCCGGCGCCGCTCGTCGCCAGGTAGTTGGTCACGGAGGTGAGCGAGTTGTCGTCGAAGTGGCTGTCCCGCGCGTAAAACGCGTGCTTTCCGTCCCAGTTCATCACGTTCACGCCCGCGCCGCGTACGTAGTGCACGCCTCGCGTGACCCGGTTGTGCGTGATGGACGAGCGGACGATCTCGACATCCGTGAGCTGAGCGTAGACGCCAGCCCCGTCGCAGCTCGCGCATTGATTGCGCTCGATGCGCGCATCCTCGAGCACCAGCTGACCTCCGTTGATGTAGACGCCAACACCCTCGTAGGCGGTGTCCGTGCTGGTGAGCTCGTGGTCGCGCACGCTCGCATTCGTGAGCTCGAGGCGAGCCTCGTTGACGCGGATGCCAACACCCGCGCGATCCGCGAGCCCGTTCACGACGCTCAATGCATCGAGTCGCACGGTGGCGACCTCTCCCCTGGGCGACGCGATGTCGATGACACGCCCCTGACGCTGCCCGTCGATCACGCTGCGCGCGCTGCCCTCGCCGCGAATCACCACCGAGCGACCGATCACGAGCCTCTCGGCGAACGTGCCCGGACCGAGCAGGATCACCTGGCAGTCTGGATCGTTGATGGCCAGCTGAATCGTGGCGTAGCTCTCGTCCTGGCCGACGCGGCACTCGCCGGGCCGGCAAGCGTCGCGCCCAGTGCTCCCTGCGACGCATTTGCCGCAATCGTCGAGGTACGCGCTCCCGCCCCAGTCGTGGTGACAGTCCTCCACGCAGGCCGTAACGCCGCTCGCCCCGCCGGCGCACACGCCGCAGCGATCGAGCTCGGCATTGCCGCCCCAGTCGCCGTGGCAGTCTGGCTCGCAGGGAGCCTTACCGGTGCTACCGCCGACGCACACGCCGCAGCGATCGAGGCTCGCGCCTCCGCCCCACTCGTCGGCGCAGTCCTGGCTGCACGGCACCTTGCCTGTGCTGCCGCCGCTGCACACGCCGCAGTGATCGAGGCTGGCGCTTCCGCCCCACTCAC
>CAYNOM010001102.1:0-2298 GCA_964398415.1 uncultured Polyangiales bacterium
GCTCCAGTATCGTCCTAGCGGCGGTGCGACGCGGGAGATGGAGATCGACGCGTTCGACCAGGGGCCCGACTACTACCCGCGCAAGCCCGTGCGCGAAGCGATTTGCCATCACATCCTGCAGCGGCACGTGTTTCACGAGAATCGCTCCTCGCCGATCTTCGATGTGACGCCGCCGAGCTTGCGTGCGCTGTTCACCGTCGAGGTGATGCGCTGGTTCTTGGTGAAGGCGCACGAGGCCTCGGCCAACCACCTCGCGACCTTCCAGCACGCGGCGGCCATGATGCATGCGGCGGAGAAGGGGCTGAAGGACGCCGCGCTCGAGCAACGTGCTGCTGCGCTGTTTCCCACGCCCAAGGAGCGGCGCGTCTTCGACTACTTTCGCGATTACACCTGGCGTTGCGCTGCGACGGCAGTGGACCGCGTGGACTTTGCCCGATCCATCGCCATGCACGAAGGGCCGGCCGACTTGCCCCACGGTGGCCTGCCCCAGCCCCAGGGCGATGGCCTCGATGCCGGCGTGCCGCTGGAGCCAGAGGGCGACTGGCTCGACGCGGCGAAGGACATCCGCGAGCTCTCCAGGAACATCAAGCATGGACCGGCGGTGCATCCGCACTTTCAGGGCGTGCAGGGGCCCCTGAAGGCGCTGGTGCAAGAGGGCGTGACGCTCAGCATCGATCAGCAAGCGCTGCTCATCAGCTACTACGAGAGCTATCTTTTTGGGGCCCAGCTGCGCGACACCCAGATCGATGGCGCGACCGACTTCGCTGGCCCCACCCACTATCGCGGCCGCATGGCGGCACGCATGGACGGGTGGTCGCGCCAAAAGGAGGACGTGCGGGCCCACGCCGAGCGAATCCTGGCGCAGCACGCGCCGCCGGAGCGCTTCTTGCCCTGCGTGGCCGAGCGCTATCCCGAGGACGACGAGCTGCTCACGCGCTATGCCGATGCGGCTGCCTACTGCGAGCATCCGTGGTGGACCGGCTTGCGTCGTCTGGAGCAGCAGACTGCGCCCCAGCGCGGAGCCGACGGCGCGTTCACCGCGACGGATTGGCCATTTTGGAAGTCCTTCAAGGCGCGACTCAAGCCCTTGGCCGAAACCACCAAGGGGAGCGGCAAGCTGAGCAAGCTGGTGGCGGAGCGCCTCAAGGCCTACGACCTCAGCAGACAGAAGGCTGAAGAGCTGCTCGATACGCTGGGTCGGCTCGAGATCTGCTTGGCCGGGGGCGAGGTGGACGTCACCCGTCACTTCCTGCGCGGCGAGGAGGTGCTCGTGACGCTCTCGGCGGGCGGATCCGCGGGGGCTGCGCGTATCGCGTTGGCTGGGGATCGGACCGCGGGTGCGCCGAGCCACGTAGACGTGCACTTCGTGCGCAAGGTTCCTGCGGTCGATCCGGGCGGTGTCGGCAAGCCCCCGAGTGGTGCGGTGGCGGGACCGCACCTGCAAGCTGCGCCCCCTGCTGGTGGGCCATACCGCGTCCAGGTGCCCGCCGAACATGCCTACCTGCAGGAGCTTGCGCATTACAGCAAACCCTTCGCGGTGCTGGCGGACAGCGTCAACGTCGCGATCGCCGTGGCCACGGTGTGCGACAAGAAGGCCAAGGGCACGGACAAGCTGCTCGCCACCTTTGACATCGCCAAGGGCGTGGTGGGCGTGCTCGAGGGATTGCCGGCGGCCATCGCCGCGCTCGACCCGGAGCTCGAGTCGTCCGAGTTGCTCGAGCGAGCCGGCAAGAAGAGCACGCAGCTGAAGGGAATGTCGACGTGGCTGGGGCGCCTCGATCACGCGAACAAGATCTACAAGGGCCTCGACGTGCTGTTCAGCAACGAATCGGCGGTGCAGTACGAGCTGCGCCAGGGGCGGGCCGTGCGCGCGGAAATTCAACGCTTTGGCGACGTCGCCAACGTGGTCGTGGGGGCCGCCAGCGCTGTGGAGCTGGCAGGCACCGCCATCGCTGCCGCGGGCGTGACGGAGATCCTGGGATGTTCCACGCTGCTGCTGGCGGGTTTTTCGGCCACGCCCTGGGGCCTGTTGCTGAGCGTCGGGGGCTCGGTGATCGTCGCCGGCTCGGCCCTGGTGCTCGACGTGAGCCAGCCCTGGGAGCAGCGCTTGATGGAGATCGAAAAGGCGATCGACCAGGCGTGCCGCGAGGAGATCCGCGGGCAGCGCTTGGTGGTTTCGATGCGGCTCGATGGACTGCTGAGCGCGGTCGATCGTGCCTGGAGCGGTGCGCAAGGGGCCTCTCGCTAGCTGTGCAGCTACTTGGCGCAGCGGAAGCCGCTTTCGGTTCCTCCGCGCTT
>CAYNOM010001103.1:0-1547 GCA_964398415.1 uncultured Polyangiales bacterium
CTCCATCGCCTATGCGCTCGCTGCCGGCAACGCGTTGGTGTTCAAGCCGAGTGAGCTCACGCCGCTCACCGGCAAGCTTCTGGTCGAGTGCGCCCAGGCGGCCATTCCCGTGCCCGACGTCGTGCAGCTCGTCACGGGCTTCGGCGACACGGGCGCGGCGCTTTCGCGATCCAAAGTCGACAAGCTTGCGTTCACCGGCTCGCCGGCCACGGGACGACGGGTCATGGCGGCCGCGGCGGAGAATCTCACCCCCGTGCTGCTGGAGCTCGGCGGCAAGGACGCGATGATCGTCGCCGAGGATGCGGACATCGAGCGTGCTGCGCGCTCGGCCGTGTTCGGAGGTCTCACCAACTCGGGACAAGCCTGCATCAGCATCGAGCGCGTGTACGTGGTCGACGCGGCCTACGAGCGCTTCGTCGAGGAAGTGGTGCGCCTGACCAAGGAGGTGCGCGTGGGCAATCAGGACGACGCGCATTACGGCGCGATGACGATGGAACGCCAGGTCAGCATCGTGCGCGAGCACGTCGAGGAGGCGCTCTCACGCGGTGCGCGCGCGATCGTGGGCGGCCTCGACTCGATTCGTGGGCGCTTCATCGAGCCCATCGTGCTCGTCGACGTGACGCCCGAGATGAAGGTCATGAGCGAGGAGACGTTTGGCCCCATCTTGCCGATCTGTCGCGTGGTGAGCGCGGAAGAGGGCGTACGCCTCTCGAACGACACGGGCTATGGCCTCGGCTCCTCGGTGTTCGCGAAGAAGGGCGCAGATCGCCTCGCCGATCAGCTGCGCACGGGCATGACGGCGGTAAATGCAGTGATCGCGTTTGCGGGCATCCCCGCGCTCCCCTTTGGGGGGGTGGGCGAATCGGGCTTTGGCCGCATCCACGGCGACGAGGGCATCCTCGAGTTCGCGCGCGTGAAGGCGACGGCCCGAGAGCGCATCGAGGTACCGGGGCTGAGCCTTGCCTTTGGGGATCCTCGAAAGCAGCTCGACCAGTTCAAGGGAGCGATTCGTATGCTCTACGGCGGCAGCGCGGTCGACGGGGTGGGGCGGCTGTTGCGTCGCTTCGGGAGAAGCTGAGCCCGGGCGCCCGCGCCCCTGTCTTTGCGGGCATGCACGCCCGTCGAATCGCCGCTGGAATGCCGCGTGGCCATGCGTTAGCGTGCGCCCATGGACCTCACGTTCTCTGCGGAAGAAGAAGCGTTTCGTGCGGAGGTGCGCGCGTTCATCGCGCAGGCGATGCCGCCCGACATGGCGAAAAAGGCCGAGCGTAGCGAGTACTTCGAGCATTCGGAGGTCATGCGCTGGCACAAGATCCTGCACACGAAGGGTTGGGCTGCGCCCCACTGGCCCAAGGTGTTCGGCGGCTCCGAGCTCGACGTCACCCGACGCTTCATCTTGAGCGAGGAGCTTGCCCTGGCCGGCACGCCGGGCCTCAGCCCCTTTGGGCTGTCGATGGTCGGGCCCCTGATCATGCGCTTTGGCACGCCCGAGCAACAGAAGCAGCACTTGCCGGGCATCCTCAGCGGCGACGTTGCCTGGTGTCAGG
>CAYNOM010001103.1:1557-2291 GCA_964398415.1 uncultured Polyangiales bacterium
AACGCGGGCAGCGATCTCGCATCGCTGCGCACCTCGGCGGTCGATCACGGCGATCACTTCCTGGTCAACGGTCAGAAGACGTGGACCACCTACGGGCAGTATGCCGACTGGATCTTCTGTCTCGTGCGCACCGACCAGAGCGGCAAGAAGCAGCACGGCATCAGCTTCTTGCTGATCGACATGAAGTCGAGCGGGGTGCAGGCCGAGCCCATGCTCACACTCGGCGGCACGCCCGCCTTCTGCGAGACGTTCTTCGACAACGTGAAGGTGCCGAAGGAAAACCTCCTGGGCCCCTTGCACGGTGGCTGGACGCTGGCCAAAGCCCTGCTCGGTCACGAGCGCACGCTGATCGGACAGGTCGCGCCGGTGTTGCGCGCCATCAAGCGGCTCAAGGCCATCGCCAGCGAGACCCTGCGCGGTGAGCTGCGGCTGATCGACGACCCGATCCTACGCGGCAAGATCGCTCGGCTCGAGATGCGCGCGCGAGCCCATCAGATGGCAAACTTCCGGGCCATCGCCGATCAGGCGGCAGGCAAGCATCCCGGGCCCGAGACCTCGATCCTGAAGATCGTCGCCACCACGCTGCAGCAGGAGGCCGACGAGCTGACGATGGAGATCATGGGCCACAACGCCCTGACTTGGCAGACGAACCCCGAGGGTGCCGTGCCGCCGCTCGAGGCCTGGGTGGGCTCGACCTTCTGCTACGACCGCGCGGTCACCATCTACGGCGGATC
>CAYNOM010001104.1:0-2291 GCA_964398415.1 uncultured Polyangiales bacterium
ACGGAGTTCGATCGGGCCAAGGCCCTGCGCTGGCTCGGTGTGGGCGGCGGCGTGCTGCTCACGGCGGCGGTGCCGCTCGTGCGCGTAGACGTATCGCGCGGGGTGCCCTGGTGGAGCTACGTGATCGGCGCGGGCGGTCTCGGGCTGTGGGGTTATGGCATCTACGAGATGGCGCGCTCCAACCACTGCACGCTGGCCTTCGAAGACGGCAGCTGCGTCGCGCGCCGCAACACCGATGCCAAGGGGGCGCTGTTGGTGTCGTCGGGCGCTCCGCTCGTCGCGTTCCCGATCACCCACGCGCTCGAGTACGCCTTCGGCGATCGCCACGCCGAGGTCGCCCTGAGCCCCACAGCAAGCAGCCTCATGGTAGTGGTACGAGGAGAGATGCACGCATGGTGATCTCACGACTCATCGTCGCGACTGGGCTCGCGCTCAGCCTCGCGATCACGTTGAGCCTTCCGGCACGCGCCCGGGCCGACGTAGGCGCACTGCTCGAGCCGCTCTCGGAAGCGGGTGTCCCCGATCGCGACCGCTGGGCGGCGCGCCAGGCGGTGCAGGTGTACTTCAGCGAGCTCGACCAGCCGGTGCCGCTGACCACGCCAGAAGAAGGGCGAAAGCGCGCGGGTGCGGCGCTGCGCGACTGCGCCGAGCCGAGCTGTGCGGCCGACTACGCCAAGGCCCTGGGCGTCGACTTCGCCGTGATCGTGCGGCTGTTTTCCCGCGATCGGGGCGGCGGCACGGGCAGCCTGAGCGTCGCCATCGTGACGCTCGAAGGTCTGGCCTACGCGGCGAGCGTGCCGGTCGCCGAAAACAACGTGACCGGCGCGATCTTCGAGGGCCTGTCGCTCGCGTCCGAGCGCAGGGTACGCGGCCCAGGCCCGTGGCTGCGCGCCGACGCGGCCGATGGCGCGAGCGTGTACATCGACGGCAAGCCCGTGGGCCTCGTGCCGCTCTACACACGCATCACGCCGGGTCTGCACAAGATCGACGTGAAGACGCTCGAGGGCAAGCTCCTGCACAGCACCGCGATCACGATCCCTGACGATCCGCTGCACTACCAAAACCTCGAGGTGCCGCCCGATGCGGTCGCTGTTCCCGCCCCCGACGTCAGCGCCGAGGCGAGCGCGGACACGGAAGCAAGCCCGAGTAAGGGTGTCGGGGCGCGTGAGCGCAGCGTGTGGAACTACGTCATCGGCGGCGCCGCGATCGCGGTGGGCGGCGTCTACACTGTGGGCTCGACGCTCACCCTGATGCGAGACGGAGAGACCACCGGCGACGAGATGTATCGCGCGGGCGTAAAGACCAAGGTGCTGCTCGGCGTGGGGATCGCGGGCGTGCTCGGGGGCACGGCCCTGTGCGTCTTCTCGCCGATTCGCGTCCGCGTGAGCGTGGATGAAACCCACGCCGCAGTGTTGTTCGATCATCGTTTCTGAGCAGTTCGAGGCCCGTCATGACGAAGACCCTGCATCTCACCCTGTGCCTGAGCACGCTCGTCGCCCTCAGCGGCTGCGCCATCGAAACCGTCAAGATCAAGAGAGACGCAGGCCAAGACGCCTCGATGGACGCGACCGCGAACAACGGCTCAGACGCCGATTCGAACGGTAACGGCACAGACGCGAGCGGCGGCGGCAACGATGGTGGCAAGAGCGACGGCGGAAGCACCGGCGACGGCGGCATCGCCTGCCCTGCCCTCTGCACGAACGCAGACGCGTCCTTCTGCGAAAAGGGCCAGTGCGCCGTGTGCAAGGTCGACGAACACTGCAAAGGCATCTTCGGAAAGCCCGCCTGCCAGGCCGACGTCGGCTGCTTCGAGTGCAGCGCAGACAACAAGACCGCCTGCGGAGGCAAAAAGCCCCACTGCAAGGCCGGCGGCAACGAGTGCGTCGAGTGCAATACGGCGGGGGATTGCCAAGACCCCACGAAGCCTGCATGCGTCAGCAACATGTGCACAGCGTGCACCGGCGACGGCGATTGCCTCGGGAATGCGGTCTGCGACGAGAGCGATGGACCCTTCAAGGGACAGTGCGTGCAGTGCACACCCAAGCCCGAAGACGAGACCGCCAAGTGCGGGGACAAGAGCTGTAACCCCTTCACCCGAACCTGCACCGACAGGAAGCGCGACTCCGCCGATACCTGCCTACCATGTCTGGCAGACAGCGAATGCAAGGACAGCCATCGTTGCATCCCCATGGATTACAACGGCGCGCCGCACAAGCCGTTCGAAGATGCGGTTGGCGGCGGTGGGTACTGTTTGAAGATCGCGACGTCGTGCGTTCGCCCGTACGGAGCGA
>CAYNOM010001105.1:0-2290 GCA_964398415.1 uncultured Polyangiales bacterium
TTCGCGTCAGCATCACCGCCAAGCCACGCAACAGGTCGCGCGCCCGCGGTGACGGGAGTGTGTCGAGCACCTCGAGCGCTTCGTCGCTGCAGCGCGCCGCATAGGCTCGCGCCTCGCCGCACGCCTCGCGCACCAGCGGATGCGCGCTCACGGCATGGGCCGCGCTCACGTCGCCCCGCCGCGCCGCAGGCAATAGGCTCGCGATCTCGCCGTCGTCGCGCGACAGCGCCAGCGCGAGCGGCAGCGTGGTCTTGCCCTCGGCCAGGTCCGCGCCGAGGCGCTTACCCACCTCACTTGGATTGCCAGCCAAATCGAGCACGTCGTCGATGATCTGAAACGCGATGCCCACCTGTTCGCCAAAGCGACCCGCACCGTCGATCAGATCGCTGCGACCGGCGATGCGCGCGCCGCTGCGGCAGGCAAAGCCAAACAACGAAGCCGTCTTGCCGCGCACGATGTCGAGATAACCCTCGACGCCGAGGTCCTCGCGGCCGCGCGCCTTGAGCTGCGACACCTCGCCCGAGATCAGGCGTTCGAGCGTCTTCAGCATGTCGGGCATGGCGCCGGGCACCGCCGCCTCGTCGACGAGCGACAGCGCGCGCGTGAGCAAGAGATCGCCCGACAGCACGCTCACGAGATTGCCCCAGAGCACGCGGCTCGCAGCCCGGTTTCGACGCTCTTCGCCCTCGTCGATGACGTCGTCGTGGAGCAAGGTGGCCGAGTGAATCAGCTCAGTGGCGGCTGCGATCGCGACGGCGCGACGCGGATCGCCCCCACAAGCGGACGTCATCAGCAAGCAGGCCATGGGCCGCACGCGCTTGCCCCCGGCTGCGACCAGGTGCCGCCCGGCGACGTCGAGGGGATCGGGGCCGTGGGTCGCCGCAAGCACCGCGCGCTCGAGGGTGGGCAACGCCTCATCGAGCAGGTGCGTCACCGCCGCAAGGTGCTTGGACGCAAACGCGCTCGAGGGATCGCGCGCCGCGGCCGACTCGAGGGCCTCAGTCTGGGTCGCCGAAATCATGGGATCACAGACCTCCCTCCGCGCAACGCGCAGAACTTTCAAAAAACGCTGAACTATGAGATGGTGCCTCTTCCGGGTCAACCGCTATCGCGAGGAGCCTTCGCGGCAGGGCCCATCCGGCGTCAGAGTGGTATACCCCCCTGGATCATGCGTTTTCTGATGGGCTTCCTGAGCGCTTCGCTGCTCTGGGCAGGCGTGTTCGCTGCCCACGAATCCGGGCTGTTTCTGGCTCACGACGCGGCCGACGACGAGGCGCTGGCCGCCTCCGAGCCGAGCGCGGAAGACGCGTCGGGCGAGACGCCTAAGGGCCGCGGCAAGGACAGACGGCGCAGGCGAACCGATCGGCGGCTTGCACGCGCAGACGACGGCGCGAGCGCGACGACCGGCGACGATCTCGGCTGGGACGACCCGCGCGGGCTCGACATGGAGGGCGGCGAGCAGCAGCTCACGGGCGCTCAAATCGAGGCCGGCTTCGACAGCATGCTGGGTCGCATTCGACGTTGCCTCGTGCTCGTACCCAGCGACGGCGAGGTCTCAGGCCGACTGACCTTCGGCATGCGCGTGGGGGCCGATGGCCGACCCAAGGCCGTGAATCTCTCGGGCCCCTCCATCGTAACGCGTGGGGAGAGCGGCGATTGCCTGCGCTCCGCTGCTCAATCGATCCGTTTCGCGTCCTTCGACGGCCCCGACATGCTGTTCAAGTATCCCATCGATCTCCAATGACCCTCCCCTCCATCTCGTCGCTGCATCGCGTGGTTCTGTCCAGCTGCGCCCTCATCCTCGCAGCAGGCTGCGCGTCGGGTCCCAGCGTCGTCGACGTGGGGCCGCCTGAGCCGCGCGTGCTGAGCGAGGCCCAGGCCCTGCTCGTGATCGAGTCGACGCTCGACGAAGCCTCGGTGGCCCACGGACGCGAAATCCCGCTCGACCTCGGCGAGGGCCCGCGCCTCTTGGCCGACCTGCATCTCGGCCGCCCCACCTTCGCGATCGAGTGGGTCTCGAGTGACGATCGGCGCATCCATGGCAGTGCGCTGCCGCAGGGCGTCGAAAATGGCCCGCTGCGCATCGTCACCGCGCGCGACGGTGACGGTAATCCGGTGCAAGTGCTCGTGCTCGATCAAAACGCTTACGTCTTCGAGGGCAACCCGCGACGCGTGCAGCGCGGTGCTCCCGGCATGGTCGAGGCCGAAGAGCGCCTGCGCCGCGACGTCATCGACTACACCCAGTACGTGCGCAGTCAGGGCGCGCTCGAGCCCTGAGGCGGCGGGGGAA
>CAYNOM010001106.1:0-2287 GCA_964398415.1 uncultured Polyangiales bacterium
GCCTCGCCGACCCGCATCGCGAGCGAGGACGGGAGCGCAGGGCAAGACCCAGCCCGCAGCGCGCGGAGCCTCGCGACCCGCGGGCATCCCCGACAATCCCTACTGAAGAGCTGTCGAGAGTGCGCCACGCGAAGCCCGGTTGCCCTTGACCACGCCCCGTAAGCGCGGGTAGAAGATTCGCGTAGAACGCGTTCTATTTCTTCGCGTGGGGGTTCGGATGGCTGACGCGCTGGGCGCACCGCTTCCTGTGGTGCCGTTTCTCAAGATTCCCGCGGGCGCACCGCCCTACCTCGAGGCGCTGCGCTGTGACGCGTGCGGCAAGCTGTTTCTCGATCAGCGGCGGCACTGCGCCGCCTGCGGAGCCCGGGACGGGCTCAGTCCGCGGCGTCTGTCCGACACGGGTAGGCTCCATGCGTTCACGATCATTCAGCGTTCGTTTCCGGGCGTGAAGGTGCCTTACGTGTCGGCCATCGTCGACCTCGACGGCGGCGGCACGCTCAAGGGCAACCTGATCGGCGTCGAGCCCTCCCCCGAGCGCATCGCCATGGGCATGCGCGTGAAGCTCGTCTACGAGCTCGCGCCCCAGGCCGACGCCGAGGGACAGCGCTACCTCGCCTACTTCTTTGCGCCCGAAGGAGGTGCAGCATGAGCGGCGATGTGTTCGTGCTCGGCGTGGGGATGATCAAGTTCGGGCGCTTTGCCGACAAGACCGCCGAGGAGCTCGGCGCAGAGAGCGCGCTCCTCGCGCTCGACGACGCGGGCCTCTCGATCCACGACGTGCAGGCCCTGTATTGCGGCAATTTGCTGCGCGCCAACGACACCATCGGGCAGCGCGTCTTGCGCCACATCGGTCAGACGGGCATGCCCGTGGTGAACGTGGCCAACGCCTGCGCGACGGGGGCTACGGCTTTTCGCGAGGCCTACGTGGCGGTGCGCGCCGGCATGTTCGACGTGGCGCTCGTGGTCGGCTGCGAGTCGATGGGCAAGACGGGGCTCTTGGGTGGCGGATCGAAGAAGGGCATCGCGACCGAGGGGTTGCTCGGCTCGGGCCTGATGCCGGCCATCTTCGCCGAGTCGGGCATGGCCTACGCCGCCGAGCACGGCGCGACGTTCGAGGACTTCGCGCTCGTCAGCGTGAAGAACCACGAGCACTCGATGCGCAATCCCTTGGCCATGTACCAGAAGCCCACGCCGATCGAGGAAGTGATGGGCGCTGAGATGATCGCCTATCCAAACACGAAGCTCATGTGCTCGGTCAACGTCGATGGCGCCGCGGCGGCGATCGTCGTGTCGGAGAAGAAGGCGCGCGAGCTAGGCATGGGGCGCGCGGTGCGGGTGGCTGCGTCGTCGCTGCGCAGCGACCGCTTCACGGATCGCAACCTCACCATGCCCGACTTCAGCACGTGCACGCGCGAGGCCGCCAAGGAGGCCTGCGAGCAGGCTGCGGTCGATCCGCGCGAGCTCGATCTCGTGGAGCTCCATGATTGCTTCGCTACCGCCGAGCTCCTTCACTACGAAAATCTCGGCCTGTGTGGGCCAGGTGAGGCCGTGAGGCTCCTGCGCGACAAGGTCACCTGGGCGGGCGGGCGCACGCCGGTCAACCTCTCAGGTGGCCTTTTGTCGAAGGGGCATCCGCTCGGTGCGACGGGCGTTGCCAACATCTACGAGCTCGTCACACACCTGCGCGGCGAGGCGGGCGAGCGTCAGCGTGAGGGTGCGCGCGTGGGCATGGCGCACGTGGTCGGGCTTGGCACCTGCGCCGCCGTGCACATCCTCGAGAAGGTGAGGGCGTGATGGGCATTCGCGAGAACAAGGCGGTCGTGCAGGCCTATTTCGACGCCGTCAACGCGGGCCACCTCGCCGACCATCTGCTCGACTTCATGACCGAAGACGTCACCTGGTGGATCCAAAAGGCCTCGCCGAGCGCGGGCGTGTACGAGGGTAAGGCGGGCGTCAAGCGCCTGTTTGCGATCGACATCCCGATCTTCTCGCGCGCGCTCGAGGTGAAGATCCTGCGCATGGTGGGTGAGGGCGACACGGTGGTGGCGGAGGCCGAGATCCGCACGGCCAACAAGGATGGAAAGGAGTACGTGAACCAGTACTCCTTCTGGATGGACATCCGAGACGGCAAGATCTGCCGCGTGCGCGAGTACCTCGACACGCTCTATGCGCAAAAGGTGCTGTTCGACCCCGCGGGCATCGCGTCGCAGCCCTGTTGAAGGCTCAAGGCGCGAAGCGCACTTTCGCGGTGTAGCGCTGGCCCTCCTTGCCGGTGAACAGCGGCATG
>CAYNOM010001107.1:0-2286 GCA_964398415.1 uncultured Polyangiales bacterium
ACTTCCCCGCGCTGTTGGGACGGGGCGCCCGCTCGAGCACGCTTGGGGTGTCGGCGGTGAGCACCTATGCCTCGGTCGAGCGCATGCACGGCCCGCTCGAGATCGTCGACATGCTCACCGCCACTACAGCGCACGGGCTCGGCCCCTGCTTCATGCTGTACCCGATCAAGTTCCTAGGCGGCACGCGCGTCGTCATGCACCATCCCGAGCCGCTGATCGCAGCGCCCATGGCGGAAGCCGTGTTCGCGCAGTTCATGCAGACCGTGCGCACCTGGTCTGCCTGACGTCGCCGCCGCTCCAGCAGCCGTAGGAGGCCCACGGAGGCCACCCCAACGCTGGCTCGTCGTCCAAGGATCGGGGCGCTACGCTCGGCGCAGCCCATGGCCATGCTTCCGCCTGCCTCCATCCCACCCGAACGACGCTTGTTCTGCAATCGCACCCTCAACCTGCGCTCGATTCGCGCGGTCGGGTTCGACATGGACTACACCCTCGTGCACTACCACGCCGAGCAGTGGGAGGAGCGCGCCTACGAGGCGGCGCGTGAGCGCCTTCATGCTGCGGGCATCGACGTCGAGGGCCTCCGCTTCGATCACGAGCTCGTGCGCCCGGGTCTCGTGATCGACATCGAGCTCGGCAACGTCGTGAAGACCAATCGCTTCGGCTTCGTGAAGCAGGCCGCCCACGGCACGCGCATGCTCGACTTCGAGACGCTGCGTGAGGTCTACTCGCGCGTGATCGTCGATCTCGAGGAGTCGCGCTTCGCGTTTCTCAACACCCTGTTCTCGCTCTCCGATGGCTGTCTGTTCTTGCAGCTCGTCGATCGGCTCGACGAGGGGCGGCTCGGATCCGTCCAGGGTTACGCAGATCTCTATCGGCGCGTGCGTAGAGAGGTGGACGCTGCTCACGCCGAGGGTGCGCTCAAGGCCGAGATCATGCGCAATCCGGACGCCTTCGTCGACCTCGACCCCGAGCTCACGACCGCGCTGCTCGACCTGAAGCACGCGGGAAAGAAGCTGCTCCTGATCACGAACTCCGAGTGGAGCTACACGCGCTTCATGCTGGAGCACAGCCTGTCGCGACGACTGCCGAACGGGATGGGCTTCAAGGACCTCTTCGATCTCGTGATCTCGGGCGCGCGCAAGCCTGGTTTCTTCGTGGGGGACGCCCCCGCGTTTCGAATCGTCGACGAGGAGCTCGGCCTTCTGTCGCCGCACGTGGGCAGGCTGGAGGCGGGAGGGCTCTACTTCGGCGGCAATGCGCGCCTCGTCGAGGAGAGCCTCGGGCTGCGCGGCGAGGAGATCCTGTACGTGGGCGATCATCTCTACGCGGACGTGCACGTGAGTAAGAGCGTCCTGCGTTGGCGCACCTGTCTGATCAGCCGCGACCTCGAGACCGAGCTGCTCACGCTCGAAGCGTTCAAGCCAAAGCAGGCAGAGCTGACGCGCTTGATGAGCGACAAAGACATGCTCGAGCACGAGTTCTCCCTTGCGCGCCTGGGCCTGCAGCGCGACGAGCAGGGCTATCTGCCCGGCAGTGGCGCCTCGCGCAGGGAGCTCAAGCAGACGATGCAGGCGCTCAGACAAAAGCTCGTCGAGCTCGACGTGCGCATCACGGAGCTGGCGCGGGAGGCATCCGAGCTGTGCAGCAAGCGCTGGGGCCCCCTGATGCGCGCCGGCAACGACAAGAGCCGCCTCGCCCACCAGATGGAGCGCTACGCAGACGTGTACACCTCACGCGTGTCGAACTTCTTCTATCATACGCCCTTCGTGTACCTGCGCTCGCCGCGTGGCAGCCTGCCCCACGACAGCGGACCCGAAGGCGGCGCTTAGCACCCGACCAAGCCTTCCCACGCGGCCGACGTCCATCATCCCTGGCGTTCCAACCATGCGATGAGCTGCGGCCCAAGACCCTTGGAAGCACGCTCGCCGAGCATGAGATCGCCCGGGAAGAACACGTGCCCTCCCGATTCTGCCCAGCGGAACGTCACGGCCCTCGACATGTGGCGGCGCATGTCGTCGGCGAGACGCCAAGGGATCATGGGGTCGTGGCGCGCCGAGACGATCAGCGTAGGACGCGCGATGTGGGGCAGCGCGTGCGACGCGCTCTGGCTCTCGTAGTAATCGTCGACGTCGCGAAATCCGTAGCGCGGCACCACGGTAAGGCTATCGAAGGCGCGGAAGGTCGTCGCACGCCGCACCTCGGACAGCGGCGTCGGGGCGCGCCCGCGCCTGCTTGCCGCCGCGTAGGTTTCGGCCAGCCCGAGCAGCGTGTAGCGTCGATACACGA
>CAYNOM010001108.1:0-765 GCA_964398415.1 uncultured Polyangiales bacterium
CCCAGTTTCCTGGGAAGCCCTCGCCAAATAAGGGCAAAAGGTGTCAATCGGGGCGTCCTGACCCCCCGCCGTGGCGGCGCGACCCCCGCCGTGGCGGCGCGCGACCCTCGCCGGGTTGACGGGCGGGGACTTCCTGACCCCGGCCTCCCCAGTTTCCAGGTAATCATTCGTGAAACAAGGGGAAAAAGTGTCAATCGGGGCGTCCTGACCCCATCGGGGGGTGCTGGGGCCAGTTGACAGGCGGGGCGCTTGCGGGTTGTTTTGGTCGAAATTGTCGCGCGAGGCGCGGGGGTAGCGGATGTGCGGGTTGAGATCTTCTTGGGTAGCGGTCTTCATGGTCACGGCCATGACCTGCGTTGCGTGTTCGAGCAAGGGCTCGCTGTCCTCGGCGGACCTGCGCTGTGGCGCCATCTACGACCGTTTGGCTGTCATCGACGAGTCCATCGGACGGCTCGTGCGCAAGGTCGAGTACGTCTTCACCTGCGAGGTGAGCTGGTACGAGGCCGAGAGGCGCTGTTTTGGGGAGGCTCGGGACGCGGGGGACCTCGAGAGCTGCTTCGAGTTTGCAGACGAGCTCCGCGTGCGCAGCTTGGGGGGCGACGAAGCGCTGAAGGCGGAGCGCCTGGCGAAGCGAGAGCGTCCCCGAGCGGACCGCGCACTGCGTGAGCGGGTGGCGAAGTCGTGGGTCGCGATCGCGGTGGACGAGCGGATGGCGGCGCTCGGCCCGGACGCCACGGATGAGGCCCGACAACGTGTGGTCGAGTC
>CAYNOM010001108.1:775-2286 GCA_964398415.1 uncultured Polyangiales bacterium
AGGAGTGGGCCGAGCAGCTCGTGCGAGACGAGAGCGGCGGCTACCCGGCGACGCTCTTCGAGTGCTATGCGGCCGCAAAAACGTCGGCCGCCTGGTTCGCCTGCACGACGAACTGAAAGAGGACGAAGCGAGCGTGGGCGCTGCGGCGAGCGTGGGCGTGGGCGTGAGGAGCTCTAACCAACCCACTCGGCTGGTGCAAGGCGCCACTGCAGAACACGAGCGCTGGAGTTCCCCCGTCCCTCCTGAGGTCGGCGCGCTGCCTCTCAGTGGTCAGGCCCGACGCTCGCCTCGCGAGGACACGGGGCCGTCGTACAAGCGACGATCACGTCTCCCACGTGCAGCGGGTGCGCAGCGCGTCCGGCGTCGCGTCTTTGCGGACCCGGTGCGACTCGCCCGACGTGTGACGATTGGCCTTGATGTGGTAGCGCGACTGCGACTCCTTCGAGTTTGTCGTCTTCTTCGACACGCCCGGGTGGAAGTGGATGACAAAGTCCGCGACGGTCGCGCCATCGGAGACGCGCTCGACGTCGTAGCACAGTTCGTAGGTCTCGCCGGCGTCGTTGAGGTTGATCCAATCGCCGACCTGCGTGACCCTGAGGTAGCCCTGCGCGATGAGGGTACTCACCGCATTCACGAACCCCTTGAGGTCGTTGAGCTTGTCCTTGCTCGCCAGGTGCGCCGCGTAGATGGCGGACTTCAGTTGGAGCGCGGTCTGCCCCACGAGGCCACCAAGGCAGGTCACGACCTGCCCCGCCTTCCAATTGAGGAGCTCGCACGTCTCGAACGCCGCCTTGAGCGCCCCTGCGTCGACCGCAGCGCCGTACACGGCCCCGATGGTGGAAAGGCTCCTGCCCGGCACCGTCTGGAACAGGGCCACGATGTCGCTCGGATTGTAGACTCCGCACAACGTCACGAGGTCCGCGCGGCCCTGAACCTGATCGATGGGCTTGGCAAGCGTTCCAAAACAACTGACGAGCGCGTTCACGCGCCCTCCAGAGACCGTGCCGAGCAACCCGAGCAGGCTCGTCCGATTGTCGCTTCCCAGGTAGGCCTTGAGGTTCGTCGCCGAGACGCCGTTGCCGAGCATGGTCGCGAGGACCGCCGTCGCCCCGAGCGCGCGCTGCAACTCGGAGCTGTTGAGGATGACGTCGGCGAACATCGTGCGCAGCACCGGGGTCTGCACCAGAGCGTTGATGATCGACTCGGCAATGTCAAAGTCGCCCTGCGCGCGTTTCAGCGCCAGGAGTGCGTCCGGGTGGAACCCGACTCTGGTAAAGAATTCATGGTGCTCCGTCTCGACGCGCGACTTCTCTGCGGGCCCCTCCTCGTTCGTCACCCGCGTGAGATCTTCGCCCTTCTTGCGGTCGATCTCATCGGTCTCGGACTTGGACAGGTCGACGCGCTTCTTGTCGAATTCGGCATAGGCCTTGTCGAGATCGGAATTGGTATTCGACTTCGGCCGCGGCTTCATCGCCGTGAACTTCAACGTGTTGCCGGAAATGGCCTTCTTC
>CAYNOM010001109.1:0-2284 GCA_964398415.1 uncultured Polyangiales bacterium
CTCGCGAGCAGCGCCTCCTCGTCGTCCACGAGCAGCACGCGCTCGTCGCCCCGCGGTACGCTGTCGACACGCGGTGGGGCCGCCGGCACCGGCAGGGCACCCACCGTCTCCATGCAGGGTATGTAAATGCGAAAGGTGGTGCCGGCACCGACCACGCTCTCGACCTCGATCCCGCCACCGTGAGACTGGACGATGCCGTGCACCACCGAAAGGCCGAGGCCGGTCCCCGTCCCAGCCTTGCGGGTCGTGAAGTAAGGGTCGAAGATCCTTGGCAGGTCGTGTTCTGCGATGCCAGTCCCGGTGTCGGCCACCACCAGCATTTGGTAAAGGCCGGGCTTCAGCTCGCATGCGAGGGTCGCACGGGGCTGCTCCACGCTGACCTGCTTCAGCTCCACCCGCAGGTCTCCCGGAAGGTCCCCCAGCGCGTTGAAGGCGTTCTTGCAAAGGTTCATGACGACCTGGTGCAGCTGCGTCGGGTCCGCGAGGACGGCGGTGTCGTCACGCGATCCGGCCTCCCAGCGCAGATGCACGGAGCTCGGCAACAGTGCCCGGACCAGCTCGAGGGCTTCCTCCACGACCTGCCGCATCTGAACGGGCTCGCGCTTAGGCTCCGACTGGCGACTGAAGGTCACAATTTGGCTGACGAGATCCTTCGCGCGCATCCCCGCCTTGAAGATCCCGCTAAAATACGTGTGCTCGACGAGCATCGGCGCAACGCGCGCCTGGCCGAGCTCGGCGTAGGCGATGATGGCGAGCAGGATGTTGTTGAAGTCGTGGGCGACTCCGCCAGCGAGAGTGCCGAGCGCTTCGAGGTGGCGCGACTTGCGCAGCTCCGCCTCCATGCGCTTGATGGTGCTGACATCCACCACGCAAAGTAGCGTCGGGGCACCACTCGCGGCCCCGCGCCCCGCCGACATCGACCAGTGCAGGACCGCATCGAGGGGTCGTCCGGTGGCCGTCTGCAGGTGCGCTTCGAACTCGCAAGTCGGCTCGGCGCTGCGTAGGGCCGCCATCACCCGCGCCAGATCGGGGTAAGAAGCCTCAGGGAAGATCGTCGGCAGCGAAGCACGGAGCTCCGCGAGATCTGCGACCTCCAAGAGATGAAAGGTCGGTGTGTTGGCTGCGAGCACGCGAACCCGACGCAGGCCTTCGGCAACGAGCTCGACGCGCTCCGAAAGGTAGCGCCGAAAGTCGCCCTCGCGCGGAGCGTCCAACGTCTGCAGGTAACTCCCGAGCGGTTCGAGATCGAGCTCCCAGATGGAGATCGGAGCCTCCTCGAAGAGACCACGGAAACGTTCCTCGCTCTTACGCAGCGCCACCGTCTTGCGGGCGACCTCACGACGCAAGAGCGTGCTCCATAGCGCCACCACCGTCAGCACGGACAGCAACACGGCGATCCCCACCCAGAGTCGTCGCCAGAACACCTCAGTGCCGTAGAAGGCCGGCGGTGCCGGCCGCGAGATCCAGCGCTCGAACATCTCGTCGCGCTCAGCGGGCGTCACCATCGCTACGCCCTTGTCCATGATGCGGTGGAGGATGGGCCAGTCGCTTCGAGAGGCGAAGCCGAGGCTGATGATCTTGCCCGAGTTGCCCGAGACTCGAAGGTTCGGGATGTGATTCTCGGCGATCAAGTGGGAAGCCATCGTCAGGTCGATGATCATCGCGTCGACCTTGCCGAAAGACACCTTGAGCAGGCCGTCGAGGTCGTTCTCCGCTGGAACCACCTGCAGCCACGGATGCTCGCGGTGCAAGAGCTCCGAGACGGCGTAAGACTCGACCATGGTGACTCGCTTGCCGCGCAAATCCTCGATGGTGAGCCTGTCGGTGTCGGACTCGCGGGTCACGATGACGTTGGGAATGCGGATGAACGGCCGCGTGAAGAGCAGGTACTTGCTGCGGTCTGGGGTCCGCTCGGCCGCACCGATCACGTCGACCTCGCGCCGCTGCGCCAGCTCGAGGAGTGAACGCCATGACTCCGTCCGCACCACCTGGAAGCGAAAGCCCAACTTGCGCTCGATCAACCGCACATAGTCAGCCGTGAGGCCGCGGTACTGGCCTCCTTCGTCGAAGTAGTCGAGGGGTGGCGCGGAGGGGTCGGGGGCGAGCCGAATCGTGTTCTCGTGAGCGTCCAGCCAGGCGCGCTCCTCGGCGGTCAGCTCGACCTTGGGCGGCTTGTCGGCGTCCCGCGCCCCGCAGGCCGAGAGCACCACCCACACCCAGCACATGACAAAGGCTGCGTTCCAACGCTGTAGGGGTTGCAGCGCGGAAACGTAGTCCGGTGCCT
>CAYNOM010001110.1:0-2282 GCA_964398415.1 uncultured Polyangiales bacterium
CGCGGGCAAGCCCATGGCGGTGGCCGACTCGGCCCTCGAGACCCTGCGCGCCCACGATTGGCCCGGCAACGTGCGCGAGCTGCGCAACGTCATCTCGAGCGCGGCCGCCCTGGCCGATGGGCCGATTCTCGAAGCGCGCCACTTCGCGTCCCTGCATCACCAGCAGCGGCGACGTGACCCTACGCTCGATCGGTTGCCTTTGGCCGGTCGCACCCTCGATACGCTGGAGCGTGCGGCGATCAAGCAGACGCTGGCCCAGCTCGGAGGCAACAAGACCCAGGCCGCCCAGGCGCTCGGGATTGCCTCATCGACCCTGTACGAGAAGCTCAAGAAGTACGGCATCTGAGTAGGCTGCTCGCAGCGGCGCTTCGTTGGTCCGTTCCTTGCACACAATCTGGGCCCAGGAGGACCGGAGATGTGGCAAGGACAACGCGCGGCCAAGGCGGCAGAGCCAGAGAACGTGGTCCGTTCCCAGACGCGGGCGTTCGTGAGCCAAGAGCCCTGCGCTAGTCGAGAGGTCGTGGTCGGCACCGCGACGCCCTTGCCCGTGCTCAACGCGGCTGCGCTGACGGCCCACGCCAGACCTCTGCAGGGCGAAGAGGCCGAGATCACACTCAAGCTCGAGCCGCTCGAGAGCGAACCCGGGCCCGAGACGCATGATCGCGGGCTCGCCCTCATCCTGGTGGCGGTGACCCTGCTGGCGATGGCTGCCATCGCCGTCTCGGCGGTGCCCGCGACAGAGCCCTTGAGCTCGCGCGCCGGTGCAGAGCAAGCGCAGATAGGCCTGGAGGAGTCGGCTACGCTGTCACCCTCCGTGGAGGCCGACTTGGGGATGCAAGTGGTTCCAGCCGAGCTCGGTGCGCGTGAGGCAGGAGAGGCGGCCGAGGGGCAGCCGGGCGACACGGAGGTCGAGCCGTGAGCGTGCTGTGCGCGGCGCGTGTGCTGCTCGCGGTGTGGATCCTCGTGCTCTGCCCGTCTTGTGCGGCCGTGGTCGCGCGGCTCGGCGCAGATCTGCCGAAGGAGCTGCGTGCGGTGCCCGTGGGCGCGGGCGTGACGGCGAGCCTCAATCCGCGGGGGACGGGCCTCATGCTGCGCATCTCAGTGCCTCTCGAGCGCGCGCCACGCCATGACTCAAGGGCTGGCGATGAGTACCGTGAAGAGCGCGTACAGCGTCAGCAACACAAAGCCCTCGCTGCGGGTCACGTCGCGTTGTGAGCGGAAGAAGAGGGCGCCGAGCACGGTCATGCCCATCAGCCAGCCTAGGTCGAAGCGCAGCGTCGCGAGCGGTGCGCGGATGCTGCCGATCAGGCCAGCGCCGCCGACGCACAGCAGGATGTTGAAGATGTTCGAGCCGATGACGTTGCCCACGGCGATGTCGGCGTGACCGCGCTTGGCGGCGATCAAGCTCGTGGCGAGCTCGGGCAGCGACGTGCCGATGGCGACCACGGTCAGCCCCACGACACGCTCACTGACGCCGAGCGCGAGTGCGAGTGCCTGGGCCGCCGACACGAACAGGCGGCCACCTAGGATTAGCACGCCGAGTCCCACGAGGGCCGTGACCAGCATGCGTGCCTTCGAGCCGGACACAGGAGCGCCCGCCGTGGTCGCGGCGTCACGAGAGACGTCAGCTGCTTCGTCGGCGGCCACCAGCTCCGCGACCGTCCGCGAGCTACGCACCATCCAGATCGTGTAGGCGACTGCGGAAAGCACGAGCAGGGCCGCCTCGCCGCGGCTGAGCGCGCCGTCCAGCATCACGGCGGGTAGGGCGAGGGCTGTCGCGACCATCACCGGCACCTCGCGCTTGGGTAGGGCCCCATCGACACGCGCCGGCTTGATCAGGGTGGTGATGCCGAGGATCAACCCGAGGTTCGCGATGTTCGAACCGATGGCGTTGCCGAGGGCGAGCTCGCCCACGCCCTGGCGCACGGCCTGGATGCTCACCACGATCTCGGGGGCCGAGGTGCCATAGGCGACCACCGTGAGCCCAATCAGCAGCTGGGGCACGCCGAGCACACGCGCTAGGCCGGCGGCGCCGCTCACCAGCCATTCCGCGCCGAGGTACAGCAGCACGGCGCCGGCCAACAAGATCCCGAGGTCGATCACGGTTGGAGCGTATCCCTTTTTCCGCGGCGTGCCCGCGGCGGGCTGCGATGTCAGCCGACCCAGACGCGCGCGTTGCGGAACAGGCGCATGAAGGGGCCATCTTCGCCCCAACCGCGCGGCCTGTAGGAGTGCTGCACGGCACGGAACACGCGCTCCGGGTGCGGCATCATGATCGTCAC
>CAYNOM010001111.1:0-2280 GCA_964398415.1 uncultured Polyangiales bacterium
CCACTACGGCGCGTGGCGCTTCTTCATCCGCTGGGTGGCGCCCGCGGCCGTGGCGCAAGCCACGCCCTGGTCGCTGATGGCGCTGACCACGTTGGCCGCGTTCACGCCCAGGTCGAGGCTGGCGTTGAAGCTGGCCGCGAGGCCGTCACGCACGGCGAGGATGGCCGGCAGGTTCGCCTCGAGCGTGGCCTGGAGGTCGTCCACGTTGCCCGCGCCCTCGAGCACCACGGTCACGTGACCGGGCTCGCACTCCGCGTTGAAGTTCGCCTGGCCTTCGCAGCCCGCCTGGCAGTCCGCGTCGATGTTGCAGCTCGGGGGCTCGATCTCGCCCGTGCAGCGCGGCGCGGTGGCCGTGCCGGTGCAGGAGCCCTCGCAGCGCACTTCGCCCTCGCAGCTGGCGCTGCCGCTGGCGTCGACCTCGCACGAACCGCCGCACTCGCCGGAGGCGCTGCCCTGGCAGGTGCCTTCGCAGACGCCGGCGCAGTCGCCGCCGTCGATGCTGTTCGCGTCACAGGTGCCCGTGCAGCTGCCGTCGCAGGTGCCGCTGAATTCACCGGTGCACTCACCCTCGCAGGTGACGGTGGCGTTGGCCGAGGCCTCGCACGTGACGGTGCCTTCGCAGACCCCTTCGCACACCACGGTCAGCTCGCCCGGCTCGCAGCGCACCTCGACGGTGCCCGGCTCGCACGAACCGGCCACGTCACAGCTGGCCTCGCACTCGAACTGAGCGCTGGCGTCCACCTGGCAGCGGGGGGGGACGGCGACGATGGTCGCGGTGAGCGTGCCGTCAGCGGCGAAGATGGCGTCGATCTCGACGGCGGCAGCCTCACAGACGGCCTGGAGGTGCTCGTCGTCCGAAAGGTTACCCTGGGAGGGGACGGTCGCCCCGAGGTCGGTGGCGATGTTGGTGCAGGCCGTGAGGAGGCTGCTGCGCGTGGCGTTCACCGCCGCGTCCAGGTCGCCCGCCGCCCGGCTGAGCGAGCTGACGCTCGCCGCCAGCTGCCCGCCGCATGCGTTCTCGATGCCAGCGTTGCCGCTCTCCGAGCAGCCTGCGAGCCCCATCAGCAGCGCGATCTTGATCGTGCGAGCCGTATTCAATTTGAGCCAAGTGTTCATAGCTAGTTCTCCTTGAGGACGCGGGCGCGTGGATGGCCCGAGTCTCGGTGCCCCCTGCGACGGGATCCATGAGCGAATCTTCACTCACAGGCCCACCCGAGGTGCGCTGCCACCGACAGCGCCACTCCTTCGTGCACCCTTTCGGAGGCCGCGTCGAGGCCCGAGGTCACTTCTCTGTTCAGCACCCATTTCGGGCAGACCTCTCCTCGAACGCGGACGTGTCGCTTTTCAGGCTCAGGCGGCCGCTGCGCGCGCGGCCTCGGACGCCTTCCACTGCTCGATGAGGTGGCGGTCGTCGTGGTCCCAGGGGTGGAAGTCCCGGCGGTAGAACGACAGGTAGCTGGACGCGATGCTGGGGATGAGCCCGCGCGGGCCCAGGAAGAAGCGCGCCGCTCCGAGCCACTCGCGCGGCGTGGGCGTGTACTCCGCCTCGCGGAGCATGTGCCCCATGTAGCGGCCGATGGTGGTGGTGAACATCACGGTCTGCACCACGAAGGTCTTGCGCAGCTTGTCGCGGTCGCCCGAGACCTTGTCGTACACGTCCATCGCCACGGCCTTGTGCTCGATCTCCTCGACCGCGTGCCAGAGGATGAGCTGACGCACCGCGTCCGGGAGACCCGCCACCACCTCGTCGTGCGTCAGGAGGAAGTGCGCCATGATGGCGGTGATGTGCTCGGCGCAGACGGTGGCAGCGAGCAGGATGTCGTCGGGTGTGGTCTTGCGGAACTCCTCGATCTCCGCCTCGAGGTGCTCGGCGCAGCCCTTGGCGTCGAAGCCCAGGCTGTCGATCCACTGGTTGTGCTGACGCGCGTGGTGCCCCTCCTGCGCCGCGAAGGCGCGCACCTGCTCCAGCAGCTCGCCGTCCAGCTGCTCGCGGTAGTGGAGCACGCTGCGCACGAACTCGCGCTCGCCGGGCGGGAAGGTGGACGAGAGCGCGGCCATGAACGCCGTCAGCACCGCGTTGTCTTCGTACCAGAAGCGGCGTCGCTCGGCGCCGAAGTCGAAGCTCATGCGGCGCGGCTCGATCTTGGGAGGCGCGGCGGCGGCGGCGGGCTTGCGGGGCTTCGCGGGCGTGGTGTGGCTGTGCTGTTGTTCGGTCTGGTTCATGGGGACTCCTCGGGCTTTGCGCTCGGCGCTGACCAGAACAGTATGAGGTCGCTTTTG
>CAYNOM010001112.1:0-1049 GCA_964398415.1 uncultured Polyangiales bacterium
TGGCTTTGGCCACGGCGGTGGGCGTTTGAATGGCGGTCGCGTCGATGACCGCGCGTGTCATCCGCTCGACTTGAGCCGCGCTGGGCGCGAGCGAGCGTCCGTGGTTGAGCGCTTCGCGAAGCTCCAGCGGGATGGTTGAATCCTGGACCCAGCGTCTCGGTGTCTTCATTTTCCAGCCGCCGTTCTCCCGCCGCGTGCATTGCGTCGCAGCAGTGCCTGAACCTTGTCGCGTGCGGCATAGAGCCGCGAATAGCAAGTCTTTGCGGGGCAACCGAGGGCCTGCGCGATCTCGTCGATCTCCAGATCTTCGAGCTCGAACAAGATGAACACGGTCCGCTGCTGTTCATCGAGCCGCGCCAGCGCATCGACGAGCTCGACGTGGGCTTGCTTGAGCCACACCACCTCGTCCTGTGGCGCCGAGACTGCGATCTCGGGCAGCACGGGCAAGGTGGTCTCGCCCTTACGCACGAGTGCACGCCGGCGCGCGGCCGAGGCCACGTTCCAGCAGATGCCATACAGCCAGGTGCGCAGCGACGAGCGCGCATCGAACGAAGACAGCCGCTGGATCACCACGATGAAGACCTCCTGACTCAGGTCCTCCAGCTGCTCCGAAGGTGCACCGCAATGCCGCAGGACTCGCCATACGAACGCGGCGTGCTCGCGGATGATCTCGGTGGCATCGTGCGTGGTCATGGTTTGAGCAGCGGATTGGCGAAAGCGTCTCGCGAGAATCAGAAGCGCAGCGCGACGCCAGACTGGCCCCATATCATCCACAAGCTTGGACGAAACAGTGTGCGCTCTTGAGACAGGATGTCTTGATACGTGAAGCGCAACCGCGGTCCGGTGGCGGCCGTCCGCAGACCGAGCAGGATGCTTACTCTGTCCGACAGCTTGAAGTGGATCTCCAGTGCCGCAAGGCCACCAAAGTAGCGACGACGAACATCGGTGCTCTCGCTCAGCGCGGTAGCCGCTGCCTCGCGCACACCCAAGATGCCGCCGACGCAGGGCTGACGAAGCAAGGTTCATGTCAGATACCCGCGCCGGCACGC
>CAYNOM010001112.1:1059-2277 GCA_964398415.1 uncultured Polyangiales bacterium
GGTCGGCTTGTCGAGGCAACCAGAACGTTCCCGTGGCACCAAGTAAGATTCGGCGCGGCGTGCGCCAGGCCGCGAAGATACTCAGACCACCTGTCAGTGAGGGCAGCACTTGATGAGCTAGCGCGAGTGACGCTGCGAGCTCGAGGCCCTGCGGAGGCCTTTGCTTCCGTCGCACACGTCGACGCGCGGCGAGGGCAGGGATAGACTCGGAGTCCGTTGCCTGAGGCGCGTCGAGCGGTGTGTTCGATGGTTCGGATGCCGGGGAGACAGGCCCGGGCGCCGACGGCTCCGAGAGTGTGACACCTGACTCTCGAGACTGCAGCGCCAACGCGAAAACCAAGACGATCGACGGCGTCAACGTTGCGCAGGCGCCGGAGCTCTTCAGCTCGCGCTCGCCCAATGGACCAGAAGAAGAAGACGTCCGGATCGTCGCCTTCCACTCCGAGGTGTTCGCGATGCGCTCGACGCGTCCCTCGAGGATCGGCTCCGCGGCGATGGGCGTCGAGCCCAGGATGCCGGTGAGTCGCGTGATCAAATCCGTGCTCGACACGCATGATTCTGCTCCGTCTCCTCGACTCCACACGATTGGAAGCGTGCCTGTCGTTTCTTGCGCGGCGGCCGCTCGGGTCAGCGCGAACCACACGACGCAAAGCAGCCACGTGCGCAAGCCGAGGCCGTGGCGAGCGCGCAGGCAGCTGCGATGCGGTGGGAAAGAGGCGATCACTTACTCAGCAATGGGCCTAAACCGACCTACGGTGGTGAAAGAGACGAAGTAGAGCTGATCGGTCGCGGAGGTCGCGAGATATTGAATTCCGCCACCGCCGATGCCCTGGTAGCCGAGGCGCCGACAGCGCTCTCCATCGCTGGAGATCTCGATCAGGCTGCCGGCGCTGTGAACGCTCTGCGAGTCCGCTTCGATCGATACAGCGAACGTGCGCGCACTGTCGGGCGCGACCGCGGCGCCGGTGTTCAGGTTGCTATCGATCTTCCACAGCGACGTAAGGTCGCCGTTTACGTCGAAGCGTCCGACGAGCGCGGCATCCGGCACGTCTTGGTCCTTCCAGATGCTGGTGATGGCTCCGCTCTCGTCTGCGCCGAGGCGACCGGCGATGTCGCCGCCTCCCTCGAGCACGCGCGCCCAGCGCAAGTTCCCGCCTTCGTCGTAGCGCCTGAGTTGCAGGCCACCCGCGTACGCATAGGGGGGCGTGGCTCCTTGGC
>CAYNOM010001113.1:0-252 GCA_964398415.1 uncultured Polyangiales bacterium
CGGCATCGGTGCGGTCAGCTCGATGACGTAGCCGTTGGGATCGCGGAAGTAGATGGAGTGGATGAAGTCGTGGTCCGCGATGCCACGCACTTCCATTCCGAGCTGCGTGCCCTTTTTCTGCATCGCCAGCATGTGGTCGTACGTCACCTCGAGCGCGATGTGCAGATCGAAGTCGTGCTGTTCTTTGAACTCGAAGGGCATCTCCGGCGCGTCGAAGAAGGCGAGGACGCTGCCGTCGTCGAGCCGGTAGAA
>CAYNOM010001113.1:298-2004 GCA_964398415.1 uncultured Polyangiales bacterium
CAACGTCGCCGCCAAAGGCAGGCCGAGAAAGTCTTCGTAGAACTTGCGCGTCTCTTCCGAGTCGCGGCAGCGGTACGCATTGTGGTGCAGACCTTTGATGCCCGCGCCTGCTGGTCTGATGCTCGTCATCGTCGATTCTCCAGACCTGTTGCAAGCCACTTTGCGCACTCGGGGCCAAGCTGTTGCAGCGCAAGCGCTTCATAGCGCGCGCAGTCCTCCGCTGTGAGTGTGTCGCGCCAGCGGCCGTTCTCGCCCTTGTGCACGAACGTCTGCGCACCGCCATCCCAGAACGCGCCGCCGAGGGGAACGCTCTTGGTGGCGTTGGCTTTCATGTACGCGAACGAGCAGTGGTGGAGGATCGCGGGCCACTTGCTCTCGTCGATCGAGATCTCGAGGAACTCGGCGATACGCCGGATCTGGCCCGGCATGTCCTGCTTGAGCGCTTCGAAGTGCAGCATGAGCACGTTCGGCAAATCACGAACCGCCCACCACGTCCGGATGTTTTCCCAGAAGGGCCAGAACGGATGGCCGTCTCGCGCGACCCAATCGAGGAAGTACTCGCGCGTGCTCGCCGGCGGCTTCTCGATCGGCGCTCCCACGAGGCCCGGCGTGTTGTTGAGTGCGTCGTACCAGGCGGCGTTCGCGTTCGCGTGGTGGTTGTACATGCTCCACACCACGTCGCGCCCGTCGCGCCCGATGTACAGGTACTTCGCCTTGGGCGAGAACACGAGTGCGTCGACGGGAAGATGGGTCTTCAAGAAGCGGCGATGGGTTTGCGCATGCACGGCCGGCAGCTTCACGTGCTTTGGCGGCACGCGAAGATCGAGCCACGGCGACATCTCCGCGACCTCGAGACCGGGTGCGCCGTCGAAGAGCAGTTGCGAGACGATCTGCTGTACCCACGTGGTGCCTGACTTGGCGTAGGTCGAGATCACGATGTCGTCGTCACGAAACTGGAAGTCGTTCCAGATCGTCGAGTCGAAGTGGTGATTGTGTAGCTCGCGCGTCTTGCGCGGCAGCGTGCCGCTCTGCGTGGTCGTGCTCATCGACGCTCCTCGGTGCGGGAGATGGGGTCGGAGCTGCGCGTCTGGCCCCGCCATTGCGCAACGTCAATGCCATGTGTACCTGACGAATATTTCACTTGCAAAGTATTTTTTAGAAAAAAGTTGAGGCGTGGATTGTCTTCTCGTACTTTTTCGGGAATGGCTGCGCGTCGCCCAACCGTTTCGAGCTCCGGCCGTAAGGGCCCCGTCCGCGACTGGCCGCAGATCAAGGCCATGCGCTTACTGCTGCGCGCGAACGCTCGCATCACCGAAGCGCACCGCCGCTTCCTCGGCAGCAAGTACGACCTCTTGATGACCGAGTTCGACATGATCGCGGCGCTCGGCAACACCGACGGACTGAACATGGGCCAGCTTGCGAGCGCGATGATCACGACGCCCGCCAACGTCACGCGCGTGGCACAGGCGCTCGAGAAGCGCGGCCTCATCGAACGCAAGCGCTCGCCGCAATCCGATCGCGAGGTGCTCGCGCGCCTCACGCCCGACGGTGACGCGTTCTTTCGCGCGCACTTCGTGGAGGTCGTCAGCTTCGCGGCCGAACTGATGGACCGAGGCCTCACTGTGGCCGAGCTGAAGCAGCTCGCAGAGCTGCTCGGCAAGCTCCACGCCGCGCTCGAGGACGGAACGCAGCGCTGACTCGGACGC
>CAYNOM010001113.1:2014-2268 GCA_964398415.1 uncultured Polyangiales bacterium
TCGAGGCCGGCGACGTGGGCCATGATCTGCGCCATGCCGCGCATGCCGAGCACCGTCGAGCGCGTGATCACCTTGGCCGCGGCCCGTTTCGGAAAGCCCGCCGCTTCGCTCAGCGCCGAGGCCGACGTGTTCGAGAGCCTGGGTATCGACAGCATGCAGGTGCTCGAGCTGCTCAGCGAGCTGGAGACGGAGCTCGACGTCGAGCTGCCCGATTACGAGCTGCGCGGCGTCAAGACCATCGCGGAGCTGGCCAC
>CAYNOM010001114.1:0-2267 GCA_964398415.1 uncultured Polyangiales bacterium
CCTCAAGGCCGACGGCACCAACGCGAGCACCTTGCGTTTCATGCTGAACAAGCTTGTCGCGGGTACGGCGGGTAACCCCAATCATTGGGTGTCCTACATTTACTCCAGCTCCGGCAATCCGACGTCCGAGCGCAACGGCACCCTCGCTGATCACGGCGATGGTCGCTACACCTATACGTTCAACACCGATGTGGCGACGGCGACGCTGCCCGGCGGTGCGCTGGTGGGTTACGACGCGACTGCCACGCACCGTCTGAGCATTCAGATGAGCGGCAGCATCGCGGGTGCCTCGCTGCCGGCGCTCAACCACACCTACGACTTTCGCCCGGCGGGCGGTGCCCTGACGCTCCAGCGCGACGTGGTGTCGACGACCTCGTGCAACGAGTGTCACCGCGAGCTGCGCGCCCACGGCAGCCGCGTCGAGACCAAGTACTGCGTGGCATGCCACAACCCTGGAATGGTCGACGAGAACGCCGACTTCGGGCGCATGATCCACGGCATCCACTCGGCCCACTTTCGCGAGAGCGGCTCAGAGCGTCTCCCTGGTCCCTACCCCCACTTCGAAGTGGGGGGCGAAAGCTACGCAGGGGTCACCTATCCGCAGAGCCTCAACAACTGCCTGAAGTGCCACAACGGCGAAGACGCCGACACGCCCCAGGGCAACGCCTGGCGAGAGAATCCGACGCGCGAGACCTGCACCGGCTGCCACGCCAGTTGGACTGCCGATCCGCATCCCAGCGCTCTGGAGGACGTGCAGCTCGACAACAGCAGGTGCCGTAGCTGCCACAGCGCGACTTCGATCGGGCGGGTGCACGCCACTGAAGATCCCACGCCCAACACGCCAGGTGTGCTCACGGGCGCGCACACGATCGCCTACGACCTGAAGGGCGTCACCGTGAACGGCGACAACCAGGCCGTGGTCACGTTCCGCATTCTCAAGAATGGGACGCCCATGAACCTCGCTGCCGGCTCGGTCGACCTCGCGGACCTCACGGGCAGCCCGAGCTTCTTGCTGGCTTGGGCCTCGCCGCAGGACGGCATCGCGGAACCGGCCGACTACAACAACCTGGGCAACAACAACGCGCAGCCGAACTCTGTGTCGATCTCGAGCATCCAGGCCTCCCTCGGCACGCCTGACGCGAGCGGCTACTACACCGTGGCGTTGACGAGCCGTCCCTTCCCCGCGGGAGCCACGCTGCGCGCGGTGGCGCTGCAGGGCTATTACACCCAGCAGTTCGTGATCGCAGACCCCAACTTTCCTAACGGCATGCGGACCGAGACGCTCGCGCGTCACGCGATTTCGGTCGAGAAGAACGTGGACGGCGACGACCCGCGCCGCATGGTGGTCGACAACGCCAAGTGCGCCAACTGCCACGAGTGGTTCTTGGGCCATGGTGGTAACCGCGTGTACGCCACGGACGTGTGCGTCATGTGTCACGTGCCCAACCTGAGCTCGAGCGGCCGCGGTCTGGCGATCGAGCTCGACACCAACGGTAGCGATCTGCCCAACCCACCCAATGGCGCCGCGCGCCTGACCGGCGAGCCCGCCTCTTGGGGCGTTCAGGCCGGCGCGCCCAACCCGGAGGACCCGCTGACCTACCCTGAGGAGGGGCAGAGCTTCAAGACCCTGATCCACAGCATCCACGCCTCGGCCAAGCGTGAGAACGCCTTCGAGTTCGTGCGTAATCGCTGCTCGAATACAAACTCCACCAACTGCGCTTACTACTACGACTTCTCGCACGTGACGTTCCCGGGCATCCTCAACGACTGCAGCACCTGTCACGTGGATGCCACGCGCAGCACCGAGGCAGGCTACAGCGTGCTCTTGCCCGAGAACGCGCTGCTCACCACCGTGCGCACGACCACGGCGGCGGACGGAAAGGACGCGAGCCCCGCAGACGTGGCCAGCGCGCGTCTCGGCGCAAACCTTCCGAACCCCACCGACTTCGTCACCACACCCGTCGCGGCGGCCTGCAACGGCTGTCACGACAGCGCCATTGCGGCCTCCCACATGGAAGGCCACGGTGCGAGGATCGCGGAGTCGCGCAGCGCCGTGGTCGCCGAGGCGCCTGTCGAGACCTGTGCGCTCTGCCACGGCCCCGGTCGCACGGTGGACGTGGAGCTCATGCACGCCTTCTGACCTGCTCGCCGACTGACGACCAACGCACCAACGAGAGGCCGGGTTGAGATCACCTGGCCTTTCGCTTTCCGTCGCTTCCGCATCCCGTGCAGACCGAACCGGCCCGCCGTGCGTCTGTGACCCCCAC
>CAYNOM010001115.1:0-2267 GCA_964398415.1 uncultured Polyangiales bacterium
GCTCACTCTGCGGCGGCTTGGGTCGCGGGCTGGTAGCGCAGCACGGGCTTTCGCGCGGCACGCGTCTCGTCGAGCCTGCGCAGGCGCGTGAGATGCGGGGCGCGCTTGAGCATCTCGGGATCGGCGTGGGCCTCCCGGCTGATCTCGGACATCGCGTCGACGAACTCGTCGAGGGTCTGCTTCGTTTCGGTCTCGGTGGGCTCGATCAACATGGCGCCCTTGACCACCAGCGGGAAGTACACCGTGGGAGGGTGGAAGCCGTAGTCGAGCAGGCGCTTGGCCACGTCGAGCGTGGTCACGCCCGTGGCCTTGAGGTGGCGATCGGAGATCACGACCTCGTGCATGCAGGTTTGGTCGTAGGCCACGTGCCACGTCTCGCCGAGGCACACGCGCAGGTAGTTGGCGTTGAGCACGGCGAGATCGGTGGCCTGCTTGAGGCCCTCTGCGCCCATCTCGCGCAGGTAAGTGTAGGCGCGCACCATCATGCCGAAGTTGCCGTAGAACGTGCGCAAGCGACCCACGCTGTGCGGGCGCTGATAGTCGAGAAAGAAGCTGCCGTCCTCGGCCTTTTCGACCGTGGGGCTGGGCGCGTAGGGATCGAGGATCGCTTTGTACCCCACGGGCCCGCAGCCCGGGCCACCGCCGCCGTGGGGCGTGGTGAACGTCTTGTGCAGGTTGAACTGCATCACGTCGATGCCGAGATCGCCCGGACGCGCGCGTCCCATCAACGCGTTGAGGTTGGCGCCGTCGCCGTATACCAGCCCGCCCTTGTCGTGGATCATGGCGGCGATCTTGGGCAGCTCGCTCTCGAACAACCCGACCGTGTTGGGGTTCGTGATCATCACGGCGGCCACGTCGTCATCGACGAAGGGCGCGAGCTGCTCGGCCGACACGATGCCGCGCGCGCTGCCTGGAAACGCCACGGCGTCGAAGCCGTTGAGCGCGCACGAGGCGGGGTTTGTGCCGTGGGCCGTGTCGGGGATCAGCACCTTCTTCGGGCTGCGTCCCTGGGCTGCGTGATGGGCGCGGATCATCATCAGGCCCGTCAGCTCACCCTGGGCGCCGGCCGCGGGCTGGAGCGACACGCGATCCATGCCGCACACCTCGGCGAGCCCGCGCTCCAGGCGAAACATCAGCTCGAGCGCACCCTGGATCATCGACTCGGGTGCGTAGGGGTGCAACCGCGCAAAGCCAGGCAGCCGCGCCGCCCACTCGTTGACCTTGGGGTTGTACTTCATGGTGCACGAGCCGAGCGGGTACATGCCGAGGTCGATGGCGAAGTTTTGCTGGCTGAGGCGCACGAAGTGGCGGAAAGCCTCGGGCTCGCTCACCTCGGGCAGGGGTGGGGCGTCGCGCAGGTAGCTCTCGCCGAGCAGCTTTGCGACGTCGACCTCCGGCACGTCGGCCGCGGGTAGGCTCGCACCGCTGCGGCCCTCGCTTCCGCGCTCGAAGATCAGGGGTTCGTCGAAGGACAGTCCGGACCTGGCTGCTGACGGCATGGCTCTCGTTTCCCAGTGGAAGCAGCCCGTTCAAAATAAGGCCGCTCGTGGGGCCCTATGGGGCTTTTCGGGGCGCACTCTATGGTACAAGCCGGGACGTGTCGATGCTTCAGCACACAAGCCCCTGGACCTGCCTGCTCCTCATCGTGCTCGCCGCCTGCGGAGCCGGCCCCTACAGCTTTTCGCGCACCTACGTGCCCCTCGGGGCAGAGGAGCCCCACTACGACGCGACGCAGCAGTACGTGTCCTTTGAGGACGTCCAGCGCGACCCGAACGGCTTCAAGGACAAGGAGATCGGCTGGTTTGGCGTGGTGACGGGCTATGCCGATCTACCCGAGGGCAAGACGCGCCTCGTGCTGTCGCTGCGGACCCACCAGGCGCGCCACCTGTGCTCCGATCGCAGCGACGACAGCTGTCGCGTCACCGTGTCCGAGCGCAGCCTGGGTAGTTTTACCATCGAGGTCAAGCTCACCCCGGACGAGCAAGTGGGGCGTGATCGCGTGTGGATCGGCTCGCTGCTCAAGGTCTACGGCAATGCCACCGGTGAGCTCGACGAAGATGGCTCGGCCATCCTCGCGGTGAAGCACTATCGCCACTTCCCGCGCGGCACCTACGTCACCACCGCGCAGCGCGGCGCGATGCGGCGCTGAGGACAGCGCTCAGGGAGCGGGCGTAGCCGTGTCGGTGGCGCCTTCGCTCTCGCCCTGCGCAGGGGCCTCGGTCGCCGCCGCGTCGGACATCCCGGTGGACGTCTTCGCGACGATGGAC
>CAYNOM010001116.1:0-299 GCA_964398415.1 uncultured Polyangiales bacterium
CGCGCGCCCGAGGGTGCGCTAGAGTGACGGTGGCCGCTGAGCACTCACCATTTGGACAGGTGTGACACTTTTCACGGGAGGCCTGTGAGCCGGGCCACCGACGTCTAACCCGGCGTGGTTTCGGGGAAAAAACCACTGTTGGGTCGAGCCTAGGGTGCTTGACCCCCGACCGCGCCGTTGCTTAGACTACGGTCTGCTTGAAACCTACCCTAGGCCACCTTCACGGTTACGTCAGACGTTGGGGCACGCTCGCCCCGAGGGGCAGGGGAGTCCCCCCTCCAATGGGACGCGTCCTTTGA
>CAYNOM010001116.1:309-2265 GCA_964398415.1 uncultured Polyangiales bacterium
CTCACGAAGCCCATTCCGTTTGGGAAGTACTATCTGCTCGACCGCGTGAACGTGGGCGGCATGGCGGAGGTGTTTCGCGCGAAGGCCTTCGGGGTGGAGGGCTTCGAGCGCCTGGTCGCGGTGAAGCGAATCCTTCCGAGCATCGCGGAGGACACCGATTTCATCACGATGTTCATCGATGAAGCCAAGATCGCGGTTCAGCTGAATCACGCGAACATCGCTCAGATCTTCGACCTCGGGAAGGTGGGCGACGCCTACTTCATCGCGCTCGAGTACGTGCACGGCAAAGACCTGCGCATCATTTTCGATCTCGCGCGCGAACGTGGGCAGACGCTCCCGGTCGGTCTCGTGTGTTACGTGATGATGAAGGTCTGCGAGGGCCTCGACTACGCGCACAACAAGCGCGATGCCAGCGGTAGAGACCTCGAGCTCGTCCATCGAGACATCTCTCCGCAGAACGTGCTCCTCTCCTTCGATGGCGAAGTGAAATTAATCGACTTCGGCATCGCGAAGGCTGTGGGTAAGGCGAGCCAGACCCAGGCGGGCATCCTCAAGGGCAAGTTCGGCTATCTCTCCCCCGAGCAGGTCTACGGCCATCTCGTCGACCGCCGCAGCGACATCTTCGGTGCGGGCATCGTTCTCTACGAGCTTCTGACACTCGAGCGCTTGTTCGCCGGCGACAGCGACTTCTCCACCATCGAGAAAGTGCGCACTGTCGAGATCCCGCTGCCAAGCGTCTACAACAAAAGGGTAATTGGCGAGCTTGAGCGGATCGTGATGAAGGCGCTTTCGCGGGACGTGCGCACGCGTTACCAGACCGCGATGGAGCTTCACGACGAGCTCCAGAGGTTTCTGTACACCCAGGGAGAGCCCTTCACCCGGCGCGAGCTGAGCGCGTGGATGCGGCAGCAGTTCCCCGACGAAGCCTTGCTGCCGCGCGACGCGGCGGGAAGTTTTTCGGATGTCGAGTCACCCTCCGAACACACGGAGATGGCTTCCATCCTCGAGCCAGCGGAGTCCAGAGCCGTGATCACAGAGACCCGTGAAGCGCCGACCGAGTCGGGCAAGCCCAAGAACAAGTCCACCATCGTCGGTATGCCGGCTATGCTGCCTCCCGCGGACCTCCCCGCGGCGAAGGGCGGACGCTCGGTGCCGCCTCCGCCTCCGCGCGGCGACGGGGCTGGCTCGATCGCAGCTCGGTCGACGGCGGGCGCCGGTCGATCGGTGCCGCCGCCTCCTCCGCGTGCCAGCGTCGCGCCGCCCGCAGCGCCGCCCGCGGTGGTGGCGCAGCCGGCCGCAGCGATTCCTTCTGTGGGCGGGCCGCCGTCCCCTTCGGTCGCTAGTCGATCGGTACCACCGCCACCGCCCCGTGCGGGCGTATCGCCGCGCATGAACGGCAGCTCGAACGGCGCCGCAGCGCTCGCTCCCGAGCCCGCAGCTCTAGACTCGCAAGCGCCCGAGCCCCTGACGCCCGTGGCGGCGAATCCCGTGCTCGACATGGACTGGGACGACGAGGACCTGTCGACCCAAATCTACGATCGGCCTGAAGACGGCTACGAGAGCGTCGACACCGGCTACGACGACATCGCCGGCCTTGCGGCGCCGGTGATCGACCAGGCACAGGTGCAGACTTTCGTCCCCAAGGCGCACGGCGTGGCGGATGGCATGCCCGCGGTGCAGGTCTCGCCGCGCGCCTATGGCCCGACGAGCTCTGAGGTCCCGGTCGTGGCGCCCACCACCGCCCGTGCCACCGCGCGTGCGGGGCAGGCGACGCAGCCCATCGTCACGCACGCACCGCCTCCCGAGCGCACGCGGAGCCCGCTTTCCGCAGCACTGTTCGTCGCCGCGTTTGCCGTGCTGTGCCTTGGCGCATGGCTCTTCCTCGATCGCACCGAGCCGGGCGTCGTGCAGCTCACCACCCATCCCGCCGACGCCATCGTGTTGTTCGACGGAAAG
>CAYNOM010001117.1:0-2263 GCA_964398415.1 uncultured Polyangiales bacterium
CTCAACCGAACATCGACGAGCTGCAGTGCCATGGCAGACGCTGTGGAGCAGCTCGTCTCTCGGAATCAGGACATCTTGCGGCGCCATGCGTCGGCCAGCGTGAGTGCCTCAGACCGTGAACGGGTCGACCGGGCCGCCGAGCCCGTGCTACGGGATATGCGAGTGGGACTGAGGAACGGCATCGCGCGCTGTGGCGCTGAGGACGGTCGTCTCTTGCGAGCAGTGCGGCGGCTCGCCGGTGCGGCGGGCGATGAAGACCAGGGCTGACGGGGTTGTTCTGCGCCTGCCAAAGTGAAACTCGTATTTCGGACGGCACAAGCGATGCAGCACAAGCGCAGGATACGCGTAGGAGCCTTTTGTCTGTTGGCATCTCTGAGCCACTGCTCGTCCGGAGGTTCTACCGAAACCGACGCGATCTCGGACGGTACGGACGGAAGCAACGTCAGCGGCGACGCCGGCACTAGACTCGATGGCGGGTCGAGCGCGTGCAGCCCTGAATGCGGCCCACTCGAGGCCTGTCGCAACGCGCTCTGCGTGTGTAAGCCTGGTGTCGAGCCCCCCGATTGCGCGCGTTGCGCAGACGGCTTTCGATTGTCGCCGGATGGGTCGACGTGCGTTGCCTGCGTTGGAGGCGTGTGTAGCACTACCGATGGTGGCTCAGATCACGGCGGGTGTGATGGAAGCGCGTGCTGCGCGGATGCCTGCAAGCCCAATGAATCGCAGTGCACGAACGGCGCGGCTCGCAGCTGCGTGTCGCGAGCCGGTTGCTGGGCGTGGAGCGACTGGACCGACTGCGGAACGGCTGGCTGCGAGAGCGCCAGTTCTTGCTCGAGTGCGGCTGGATACCGCGCACGCTATTTCGCGTCGTCAGGCTACGACTGGCTTCTGGGTGTCACCGCGGACGCTGGTGGAAGGGCCTGGGTAGTGGGTTACTCCGAGGGAGTGATCGACCCAAAGCAACGTGTCGTAGGCTCAGCTCAGGATCAGCGCCTCGGAGACGACGATCTGTTCTTGGCTTCAGTCGCATCGGACGTGGGCACGGAAGACTGGGTTCGGGTGTGGGGCTCGGCAGCTCGTGACAGCGATGTGGCAGGGCCGGCCTTGGACACGAGTGGCAACTTGTGGACGGTATCGACGGTCGGCGGGACGACTTCGCTCAGTCGCTGGACCGTGTTGGGAGAACGCGCCGAGCACATTGATTGGGATTCCGACCTAATCACCTACACCACGCTTGCCCTCGCAGCGCCCGGAGGAGATCGGGTCTGGGTGGCCGGGGAAACGGCGAACGATTACAAGGGCACGAACCAGGGCTGGACTGACGCCTACGCGCTTCTCATGGACACGAGCGGCAAGGAGCTGGGTGGCCATCGGTGGGGCGGCCCCAACACCGACATGGCGCGAGGCATTGCCCCTGACGGCGCAGGTGGGGCCTACGCTGTAGGTACCCAGTACGGCAACGCCACGTGCGTCCACCTCGATTCGAGCGGCAATGCGTTGGAATCGAGCCTCTGGCCGAAGGCGTCTGCGAACGCTGTGCTGGCGGTGGAGGGTGGCGCGCTCATCGCCGGCAGAGAGACCGATAAGGGCGCCATTGTCCGGCGTGTGAACTCGTCTTGCGAGGAGATCTGGACCAGGACCTTCGGAGCCGATCAGAAGGATTCAGTGGCGGCGCTCGCGACAGACGGAAAGAGCTACTATGCAGTCGGATGGACGCATGGGGTGCTCGTGGCCGGCCAAGATGCCGCGGGAGCTGATGTGTTTGCTCAGCGCTTCGATCTCGACGGCGACATCTCGTGGGCGGGTCAGTGGGGAACGCCCCGGGACGATCAGTATGTGGTGGGAGCCGCGTTCGCTAACGGCAAGCTCTTCGTCGCAGGCAATTCTGAAGGTGCCTTTGGGGACGACACCCCCAAGGGCAGCCTAGACGGCTATCTGCTGATCATTACCCCCTAGCCAGCTCACTAGGCCTACGTGGCCTTCGCGGTGGCGCGGCCCGGCCGCTACTCGATCATGTTCGGCCGCGACATCGTCAATCGCGCGGCCCATCCCGAATTCGAGGGTATGCTCGCGCGCAGATAGCCATGGAGCATCCGATGCAGCGTGCCCCGTATCTCCTCGCCGCGTTGCTGTACCTTCTCGCAGCGGCCTGCACACAACGAGCAGAGCTGGCGCGGGCCGACGCGCCTCCGCTCACCTACTTCGAGCGCCTCACGGGCGGTGCGAAGAAGGGCGAGCCCCTGCCGCTCGTGATCGCCATTCACGG
>CAYNOM010001118.1:0-2255 GCA_964398415.1 uncultured Polyangiales bacterium
GGAGGGCAAGCGTCCGTTTCCTTCTCCGGGATGACTGGCATTCTGCAGACAGACCAAGACGATCTGGTACGTGAGAACTACACGATCTCGGCCGTCTACCGCGTGGAAGGGGATGGTCGTGCGGCCCTCTTCTCGAACACACGAACCCTTCCTGACGGACGCGCGCAGTGGGCGCTGCTGGCCCTCAACCGCGTTGGCCCAGGCACCGTCGTGCTGAACTGGCAGGCTGGCCCACCTGGCCAACCGATGGAGGAGCAGGAGGTGACGGTCGGGTTTGGCCCCTCCTTCTATCGAGACGTCCGTCCTGATCGTGGGGCTGTTGTCACGTTGGTAGTCCAAGGCAGCACTGAGGATGGCTCGCAGTCGGGCACTCGCCTCTACATTAATGGCCACCTGCTCGCTCAGAGCCCGCGACTGTTTCCGGCCCAACCGCTGGGGGGCGTCATATTCACCCCCGACGCGCAGGGCGGGCAGTTGTCCGAGTGGCTTAGCTACAGCGACGCGCTCGCTGACTCCCAGCTCCGAGCGCTGCACGAGTACCTTGGCGCGCGATACGAAATCGACATCGATCAGCCCGCGTTCTGGATCGAGGGCGATGAGGTCGCCCGTGTGGTTGCGGGCAATGGAACGTCGGATGTGTCGGGCTTCGTTGGGCCGCCAGATTCCATCATCGATCGCGCGCGTGCCCACCGGTACGCGAGTCTCGGAGCTGGTGGTGCCCTTCCCGCGCTGGTCAACCTTGGCGCAGCGGCCGAGCCGAACGTTGGGCTGCGACTTGGTCAGGGGGCGCATCTTTCGCTGCCAACCCCGGGATACTACGGCTTCTATGCGAACGGTCAGAACTCAGGCGCCCAGTACCACGCCCCGCGAGACTATCTGGCTACTTTCGTCGTTCAGGCAGATAGCGCTTCCGAGCAGGTCCTTTGGCGCAGCGTGAGTTCCGACGTCCTCGGTCAAGCGCTCGTGATAGAGCCCACGACCGGGCAGGTGTTGCTGCAGGAGCGTGGCCTCCGGGCTGCTTCTCCCCCCGGGTTGATAGAGACCTCGTCTCCATTCGTCGTTTCACTCAGGGCTTCGACTACGCAGCCCGGTCCGTCGGGTGAACCGGGAGTGGTTGACCTCTTCGTCAATGGCGAGCACGTGGTGAGCACGTCCGGGGTGCCCGACCTGCGCCAACACCGGATCTCACATGCCTACAGTCGTCCATTCAATGGAGTGCTGGGCGAGTACCAGCTGCACCTCCAGGCAAAATCGGACTCGGAGATTCGTGCCCTGCACACTCGGCTTGCGACCAAGTACGGAATCCCCATCGCGGGAGGCTCGTTAGAAATCGATGGTTCCGATGACCTGACCACAGCCGCACCCGAGTACCGTCAAACGGTGAAGGTGCGTGCCGGTGCCTACTGGCTGAGCTGGTACCAGCGCGAAGAGCAGGAGCGCCTCGACGTGAGCCTGAGTGGTGGCTTGTCTCTCGTCGACATGGGCACCTATGAACGGCACGCGCAGGATGCCGTTGGCGCCAGGTACCTCGCGCCTGGCTGGATGCGCCACTACGGCAGGGTTCAGGTGCCGGCCGATGGTCTGTTGACGGTCGGGTGGGTCGTCCCGAATGCTTCGGAGGGCACCTGGTTTGCCGCGCCGCAGCTCGAGCGAATCGACGACGGCGTGTCGGCGCCGCTCAAGCCTTTCTTCTCCACCGACGACGACAAGAGCGCTCCGCGCGGCTTGTGCGAAGATTTCGGTGGCGACAACTTCCGCACGTCCACACACTGGGGGCGTGGCGCCGAGTACGTGTGCGACGACGACAAGATCGCGAACTGCGACGAGCTCATCCGCACTGGTCGTGTCGCCCCGCTGCACTATCACGAGCTCCACTTCGACATCGAGCAGGACGCCATCGACAAGGGCAAGCTGTTCGCACGTGGCGGCTTCGCGCGCGGGAACTTCAATTACCGCCACAAGACGGTCGCGCTGAACGTGGTCGGCACCCGCGTCAAGAACTGTGAGCGAAGCCAGTACCCGTCGAACTGCCAGACCAACAACTTCTTGCAGTACTCCATCCGTCACGACGGACCTTACTGGGTGCGCAACCACGAGGGTCGCATGTACGAAGTGCCGCTCTTCACAGGGCGCATTCAACAGGCCAAGGCGCTTTTGGCAGAGCGCTACCTGACGAATCCTGTGTCCGGCTCAGATCGCTCGCTCCTTTCGCCCTTCACGAGCGAGCAGTTCTGGGGTCGACCCCTCGACGGTCA
>CAYNOM010001119.1:0-2251 GCA_964398415.1 uncultured Polyangiales bacterium
CGCCCAAGGGTGGCCGCAAGCACCCCCAGCAGGACTTCCTGCAGGTCGACACGACCAACATCCTGTTCATCTGCGGTGGCGCCTTCGTGGGCCTCGATCAAATCGTCGAGCGCCGCATCGGCGAGAAAACGCTCGGCTTCGGGGCCGACATCCCGTCCAAGCGCGACAAGCGCATCGGCGAGCTGCTCGAGCAGGTGCAACCCGAAGACTTGCTCAAGTTCGGCCTGATCCCCGAGTTCGTGGGACGCCTCCCCGTGGTGGCGACGTTGCACGAGCTGAACGAGGATGCGTTGATCGACATCCTCACCAAGCCGAAGAACGCCTTGGTCAAGCAGTACGGCAAGCTGCTCGAGATGGATGGCGTGAAGCTGTCCTTCACCGACAAGGCCCTCAAGGCCGTGGCGGCCCAGTCGCTCAAGCGCAACGCCGGTGCACGAGGTCTACGCGCCATCCTCGAGAACTCGATGCTCGACATCATGTACGAGATTCCCTCGCAGCCTGGCGTGAAGGAAGTGCTCGTCAGCGAGGAGACGATCAACAAGGGTGAGAAGCCCCTGATCGTGTACGAGAAGGAAGAAAAGCTCGCCTGAAGGGTGTAGTTAGACGTGCATGGCCACAGCGTGTGAGCGATGCGGGCAGCACAACCCTGAGGAAGCACGCTTCTGTAGGCACTGTGGAGACCCGCTCCCCGGCCTAGACAGCGATCGTGGCGATCCATTGCTGGGTCAGCTCGTGCTCGGTCGCTACGAGGTGGTGGCGCTCGTCGGTGAAGGCGGCATGGGACGGGTCTATGCCGCCACCCAACGCGTGGGCACCACCACGCGCAAGGTGGCGGTCAAGACGCTGCGGGCCCAGCTCGGTGCAGACCAACAGCTGGTCAAGCGCTTCTACCGCGAGGCCGAGACTCTCGTCCGACTGACCCATCCCAACATCATCCAGTTCTTCGACTTCGGCGAGCTCGCTGACGGCACCCTCGTGATCGTGATGGAGCTCATCGAGGGGCAGTCGCTGGCCGACGCGCTGACCCAGGGACCGATGTCGGCGACGCGCGCGGATGCCGTGCTGTCGCAGGTGTGCGGTGCGCTCGCCGAGGCCCACGCCCAGGGCATCGTTCATCGCGATCTCAAGCCCGACAACATCCTGCTCACGGAGCGTGGTGGGCGGTCCGACTTCGTCAAGGTGCTCGACTTCGGCATCGCCAAGATCTCCGAGAACGAGGACACCGCCGTGGCTGCCACCAAGCTCACGCAGCAGGGGATGATGGTCGGCACGCCGCCCTACATGAGCCCGGAGCAGTTCAGCGGTGGCCAGATCGACGCGCGCTCCGACATCTACTCGCTCGGGGTCATCGCCTACGAGATGCTGACGGGTCGACTGCCCTTCGACGCGCGCACGCCCTGGGAGTGGGCGAGCAAGCACCTCACGGCCCAGCCCGAGCCACTTTCGGTCAACGCGCAAACAGGCGTGTCGCAGAAGCGCGCATGGGCGATCCAGCGTGCCCTGTCGAAGGCGCCCGACCAGCGCCCCCAGGACGTCATGGAGCTGTTGCGCGACCTGACGGACCCGACCTACCCGCCTGCAACCTCGCCCGCGCCCGTGGTGCTCACGACTCCTGCGCTCGGGCGATCGAAGCCCCCTGCGGCCCGTTCCGCGGTCGGGCCCGCGGTGACCCCTACGCGCGCCCTCTCCGCGGCCGACGATGACCCCCCGTCACGGAGTTTGGGCAGCGGCCCTGGGCGCGTCGTCTGGGTCGCCGCCGTGCTCGCGCTGCTGGGGCTCGGTGCGTGGTTTGCTCTCGCAGGCGAAGGCTCGAACGACCTGGCGCAGCCTGACAGCGCCGCCCTTTCGGCGCCCCCAGCGGTGCCGTCCCTTCCGGCACCGGCCGCCCGCCGCGCCCCCGACGTAGAGCGGCCCGCGCCAGGCAAGGTGTCCGCGAAGCAGCCTCCCGCGCCGTCGCCTCCGGCCGAAGCTCCCGAGTTGCCTACGCCCGAAGCTCCCGAATCGCCTACGCACGAGGAAGCAGAAGACCACGCAGAGCCAGCGGCGGAGCTCGTCGAGCCCCCGGCGCTGCCCGCTGGGGGTGACGCCGGGCGGCCCGAAAAGCCGGCGCGACGCAGAAGCCCGCGTAAGAGCGCGCCTGACCGCGAGCCTGCGGCTGAACCTGAACCTGCGCCCGTTTCTCCGGCGTTACCGGACGCGCAGCCTGAGCCAGAGACGACTGCGCCGGAGACGCCTCCACCTGCGGCGCTCC
>CAYNOM010001120.1:0-2250 GCA_964398415.1 uncultured Polyangiales bacterium
GCGGATGCGGTGCGCAACGAAGCGACGATCGTGGGCGTCGAGCCGACGCTCGATCTCGCCATCCTTCACGCGCCGCTCGGCGCAGCGGGCGTGGCCGCGCGACGGCCCACGAAGGAACAGCTCGAGCCGGGTACCGCGCTCTATGCTTTTACCGAGCGTGCGGAATCGGCCCTCACGCACGTCTCCGGCTCAATTGCGGAGCTGCCGAGCGCCGAGTGCTACCAGCACAGCATGACGCCCACCATGTTGCGCGTGACCTGGGATCGGCCGCTCGCCGTGCTCGGCGCGCCCGTGTTTGGGGAACGTGGTGAGCTCGTGGCGCTGCGCACACGTCACGAGCGCGCGGCGGACGATGCCGACTCGTCTGACACGCACGTGTTGCCCATCCAACTCGCGCTCAACATCTACGAGGCACTCAAGACCAAGCGGAGCACGCGCTCTCCGTGGACGGGCTTCTCGGTGAGAGGACTCAGCGTCGGTGAGCAGGGCATGTTTCCCGTGCGAGGCTTCAAGGGCGGTGTCGCGCTCGAGGACATTTGGGAGGGCAGCCCGGCCGAACGCATGCAGCTCAACCCGGGAGATGTCTTGGTCGGCTTTGGACACTACCGGATCGTGAGCGTCGCGGACTTTCAGAAATGGCTCTACATGCACGGCGTGGGGCACCAAGTGACGTTGAAGTTCCTGCGAGGTGGCGAGATCCTGGAGAAGCTGTACACGATCGAAGAACGCCCGAGCACGGCGATCCCGCGCTAACGCGCGCGATGATTTCGTCGCCAAACGTTCGCCGAGTCATCACACGCCGCGGCGAAAGAGGCGGGTAACGTTGGCGCGTAGTTCGATCGCGTTTGCACAGAGCAACGCTGTTCTCGACTCGCAGCACCACCAGGGGAGCTTTCGATGAGCCAAACCAAGGCGCGGTCCTACTGGACCGCCATGTTGTCCTACGCCGCCGTTCTGGCGATCCACACACCGGCCCCAGGCCAGGCCCTCGACGGCGGGACGTCGCGCGTCACGCCCTACAACGGCTGGCGCGCGCTCGAGGTCATCACGCAAGGCAACAACCCGTCCGGCGACGGTGTGAGCTACGCGATGCCTGCCAGCTTCGACGGGGCTGGCGCCTTCCTGGTCAGCGGAAGCACGCTGCGCATCCAGGTCAATCACGAAAACACGGACGCGTCGATCAGTCAGGTCGACATCGGCGTGGCCAACCTACGCGTCGCGATCGCCAATATGATCGCGAACGGCAACTCGGGAGGCGTAAAGTTCGTGCTCGCGGCTCGCCAGGCTTACGCCCGCTGGAGCGCGGATCGGGGCGCGACGTGGACCAATACATCGAGCGTATCCAACACGAGCTTCACCTGGTTCTGCTCGGGTCAGGCCTACGCTGCCGACACGTTTGGCCCTGATCGGGGCTTCGTCGACCCCATTTACATTACGGGCGAGGAGGTCCAGGGCGGCAGACTGTTCGCGCTCGACAGCATCGCTCGCGACCTGTACCAGCTCAGCGGCAAGGTCGGATCGGCCCCGGGCGGCATCGGGGGCATGCCGTTCGACGCTTGGGAAAACGCTGCCCTCATCGACACGGGCGAGACCAATCACGTCGCACTGTTGCTCTCTCCCGACGGCGGCTCGCAGCAGATGAAGCTCTACATCGGCGTGAAGGGGCGTCAGGCGAACGGCAGCGCCTCGAGCAGCTTCCTCGCGCGCAACGGTCTGGCCTACGGCAGCTGGTACTACCTCAACGGCTCGCTGCCGGGTGGAGTGGGCTCCAGCAACCATGGCACCTTCGACACCAGCGCTGCGCGGTCTTTGTCCTCGTACAAGATCGAGGACATCGACACGAGTCCGTCGAATCCCCGGCGCGTGGTGCTCGGCGACCAAGACTCCGGAGTCTTCGTGTTCGACTTCACTCTCGCGTTCGGATCGGGCTCCTTCAGCGCGTCGGGCTCGCGCTTCACGCGGACCAAGATCTCGAACACCAGCGGCGGAAGCAACAGCCTCGACTCGCCTGACAACGTCGACTGGACGGCGGCGTCCATCCTGGCAGGGAGCAGCTACCCGGAAGGCCTGCTGTTCATCAACGAAGACAACTCGAGCGGCGAGATCTGGAGCATGACGCCGAGCGGTGGAAGTAAGACTCGCATCGGCAAGACCACGGTGGGAAAGGAGTCGACGGGCATCTTCGACCTCTCGGAGCTCGTCGGCTACCGCCCAGGGAGCATCTTGATCTCCAACAACCAAGGATCTCCC
>CAYNOM010001121.1:0-2247 GCA_964398415.1 uncultured Polyangiales bacterium
CACGAGCTTGCCGCCCGTGTCGCGCATGGCCTGCAGGGCGTTGGTGCCGAGGTTCGCGATGAGCTGATCGAGCTGGGTCGGATCGGCAAGAACCCAAATCGGCTCGGCGGGCAGCTCGACCACGATCTCGATGCTCGCGGCGGAGCTCGCGTTGAGCCACAAGAGGCTCTCCGCGACCCGCACGCCCAGGTCGGTCACGCGCTTCTGAGACGCCTGAGGTCGGCCGAAGAGTAAGATGCGGCGTACGAGATCCCGTGCGCGCGTAGCAGCGTGCTCGATGCTGCGCAGGTGCGACAAGATTGGGTGCGTCGGTTCCAACGCGAGCTGCGCCAGCTCGGCATGGGCCAGGATGGGGGTCAGGATGTTGTTGAGATCGTGCGCGATGCCACCCGCGAGCGTGCCGATGGTTTGCATCTTGTGCGCGTCGCGCAGCTGTTGCTCCGCACGCTTTCGCTGCGTGATGTCGCGCGTGAGGATGGAAACGGAGCACACCTCGCCCTGCTCCCAAATCGGCCCCACGATGTTCGAATACCAGGTGTCGAGCTCGGGGACGTGCACGTCGTAGCTCGTGGCGCGTCCGGTTCGAAACGTGGTCTCGAAGGCCTCCCGCATGGCGAGATGGTGGTCGGGAGCCACGTAGTCGAAGGGCGTGGCCTTGCCGAGCAGCGCTTCGATGACGATGCCGGGGGCCGCATGGTTGACGTACTGATAGCGATAGTCGCGGTCGATCACGACGACGAAGTCGAACGGATTTTCGGCGATCGAGCGCCAGCGCTGCTCCGAGGCCGAAAGCGCCCGCTCCAGCTGCTTTCGCTCGCGGATGTCCTTGACTGTCGCCAAGTGCCCGAGGACGTTTCCGGCTTGGTCGCGGACGGTGGAAGCCGCGACGATGACCGGCACGCGCTGTCCGTCTTTGGCGCGAAACACGCGCTCCACTTCGATGGGCTCGCAGGCGAGCGTGCGCCGAAACGCCGCCTCGATGGACTCCAGCTCCTCGGGCGGCCAGTAAGGATAGGGTGGAGCCCTGCCCACCAGCTCGTCGGGGGTAAAGCCCGTCATGCGACAGAAAGCGTCGTTCACGAATAGGGCCACTCCGTCGCCGCTGACGATCGACACGCCGTCTTGCATGCCTGCGAGGAGCGACGTGAGCAGCTCAGGCCTTTCGAACGGCTTCAGCATGGTTTTCAATCCTGCTCGCGTCCCTGGGTCTGCGAGAGCGTCGGAGCCTACTCAATTCGGGGGCACGGTGTCCGCAACTTTTCAGATCTCACGGCGCGTGTGTTTCGGCCTGACGCGGTAGGCTCGTGCGCTCCGCCTGTCGCAGCGGAAAGCGCACCGTGAAGCGGGTGCCGGAGGAGCGGTCGAGCTCGAGCGTTCCGCGCAGCTGCCGCACGAAGCTCTGCACGAGCCTGAGGCCGAGCGAGCGTGATTTGGTCCAATCGAAGTCGGCAGGGATGCCACAGCCGTCGTCTCCGACCTCGAGCACGCAAAAGCGGTCTGCTTCCATGCGTGCGCGCACGAACACCTTGCCGTGCCCTCCTGCGAAGGCGTGCTTGAGGGAGTTCGACACGAGCTCGCAGACGAGCAACGCGCAGGGTACGGCCACCTCGACCTCGAGCGCCACGTCCTCGGCACTGGCCGTGATCTCGACGAGATGGGCACCGAAGCTCGAGCGAATGGCCAAGACGAGACCGCGCAGGTACTCGTCGAAGTCGATGACGGCCAGATCGGCAGAGCGGTAGAGCTGATCGTGGACCAAGGCTATCGCTTGCACGCGAGTACGGCTTTCGTCGAGCAAGCTCTTTAGCTCCGCGCTCTTCGTGCGCTCCTCCTGGAGCGAAAACAGGCTCGAGATGACCTGCAGGTTGTTCTTCACGCGATGGTGGATCTCCTTGAGCAGGATCTCCTTGTCGCGGAGCGCGCGCTCGTTCTTCTCTTCGAGCGACTTGCGCTCGGTGATGTCGGAGTGCACCGAGATCCAGACCCGCCCGTGTTCTTCGTGCTCGAAGGTGGAGACGCTGGCTCGGCACCAAAAGCGTGTGCCGTCTTTGCGGATGTTCTCGATCTCACCCTGCCAGAAGCCGCTCCGATCGAGCTGTGCCACGATCTGCCTCGCCCGTTCTTCGGCGTCGAGATCGCCGGGGGCGTTGAGCACGTGCACCGGCTTTCCGACGAGCTCGGGCGGGGGATAGCCGAACATCGCCCCGAAGCGTGGATTCACGTAGACGATGGTGGCGTCGACCGCCC
>CAYNOM010001122.1:0-2246 GCA_964398415.1 uncultured Polyangiales bacterium
GCGTGTTTCGCGAGCGTGAGCTCGTCGAGGTGCTGGAGGCCATCTCGGCCATGGAGCGCGCCCTGAGCTCTCTCGACGAGAAGGCCAAGTCGCGCGACCCGCAGATCCGAGCGCGCGCGCAGACGCAGAAGGTACGCATCGAGCGCCTGCTCGATCTGGCACGCCTGGGGCGAAGGCTGATCGAGGGCCTGCTCGACACCGCGCGCCTCGATGCCGGGCCGCTCACGCGGTTTCTACTGGGCGGGCGGGGCTGAATCGTTCAGCGGGCGAACACGCCCCAGCGCTGGCGCACGATGGTGTGGAGCTTGAAGCCCAGACGTTGCGCCTGCTCGAGCTGTGCCTGCGCACATGCTCCGTGTGCGGTGCACAGGCGATCGAACACGACGTAATCGACCTCGAGCGCGCGGGGTGCAGGAGAGTTCCAGCGTTCTTCATGGCCCCTCGCGAGCGCGGCCACGTCGAGCAGGCACAGGCCGCGCACGTCGGCGCGATCCAACAAGAGCGGCGACGTACAGGCATCCGTCCCGATGCGCGCCGCCGCGGGCAATGCGCTCTGCAAGGCCGTTCGAGACGCGACGAAGTGCGCGTGGGCGTCGCGCAGGGACGTATCCGGCGCGGCTGGACGTGCGTTGATGGCGAGCGTCAGAGCTGCCCATGCGGCACCCGCAGTCGCGACGCGCTGCGGTGCGCGCCGACTGAGCCACGAGAAGGCGAAGACCGTGCCCAGCATGCCCACGGGGGCCCACAGAAAGCCATACTGAAAACCGAGTCCCTTCACGGCGAGCTTGGGGGAGAGGGCTGCCGCCGCGGCCCAGGGCGCGCCGCTGAACCACGAAAACGGATGCAGCCAACCGGCCAGGCCCTGGCTCACGCTGCGCCCGAGCGTCGACAGCACGGCGGTGCTCAGGTCGATCCCTGCGCTCGTGTTCATCGCCACGTAGGAGGGCCAGCCGGTCAGCGCGGGAAGCACGCGCATGTCGAACGCCGCGATGCCGGCACACAGGGCGGCGCCAGCGAGCAGGAGCGCAGACCTGTGGCGCCATGCGAAATAGACGAGAGCCATCATGACGGTCAACGCGGCCACATCCTTGAGGCTTGCTGCGAGCAGAGCGAGCACGATCGCGTGGCGATGGCGCTGCGTGAGAACGCTGAGGGCCAGTAAGGCGAGCAAGAGGCCGAGCGCGCATTCGGGATGAAAATCGAACGCGGCGGCGTGAAAGAGCGCCCGCGATGAGGCTGCTGCGGTCGAGATCGCGAGCGAAAGGGTGCGCTCGAGCCCTGCGCGACGAGCGACGAGGTAGAGCGCCGGAATGAAGGCGGCCGCAAGGCCCGCCTGCGCGAGGAGGACACCGGTGGCCGGGTCGGCGAAGAGGCGCGTCAGCGGTGCGAACAGGAACATCGCGAACGAGCCGTGGTCGCCCCACAAGGGCGATGCGCCCCAGAACGTCACGGTCATGCTCTGCCCGTGGGCGCTTCGCCACATCGGCTGCACGAAATTGCCGAGATCCCAGGCGAGCGCATCGCCGCCGTAGTAGCGAACCAGATTGGCGTGGAGCGTGCTGATCGCGAAGGTGGCGGACAAGATCCCGAGCACGAGTGTGCTCGAGCCGCGGCTCGCACCGCCGCGCCATACGAGCCCGAGGCCGCAAATGGCCAACAGCGACGACGGATCGAGGCGTACGTACGCGCCCGCGCCCTCGATGCGCCATGCGTCGACGCCGGGCACCCACCCCGAGACACGCAGCGCGCAGTACACGGCCAGCATGCTGATGCCGAGCCCACTCAGCCCTGCGTTCTTCATGGGGTCGCGGACGACCATCGCGACGACGTTATCATGCTGTCGGGCTTTGACGTGCAAAGCGCGGCACCCGAGCTTTCCAAGCGACGAGGGGTTGGGGGATAATCCGCGACCGTGGTCGATGACCTCACACGTACGACGCGAAGCTCCGTGGGGAGCGCCCTGCGTGCTGTCGCGGAGGGGGCCTTCGTCGCCGTCCTGCTGGGGCTCGTCGCCTTCTACGCCTTCTCGCCGATCTCGTGCACGGACTTCTTCTGGCACCTTACGCTTGGGGACGTCATCCGCCAGACGGGCAGCATTCCGCGTGAGGACCTGTTTTCGGCCGTTCACCCCGAGCAGTCTTATGTTCAGCCGGCCTGGCTCTGGGAATGGCTCTACGCATCGCTACATGCTCATTTCGGCTTGATGGGTGTGCGGGTGGCGCAGGTCGCGCTGCTGACGACCACGT
>CAYNOM010001123.1:0-2245 GCA_964398415.1 uncultured Polyangiales bacterium
AAGGACTACTGGGACCCGCGCCGGCCCTGAGCCGCCGTCGAGGGCGCGCTCAGCCTGCTGGTTTGGCGAACGCCTTGCGGGCGGCTTCGAGATTCCAGCCGTACTCGGCCTGCTTCTCGATCAGCGACATCGTGGCGGGGCCAACGAGGCCGTCGACGTCGTAGCCGAAGATCGTTTGCATCGTGATCACGGCGTTGTGGGTGTTCTGCCCGAAATCACCGTCGACCTTCAAGTTGAACCCCAGCTTGGCGAAGCCACTCTGAAGCTTCTTGACCTCTTCGCCCTTGCTTCCCATTTTGAGCACGCTCATGACGCTCTCCTTTCGCTAGACGCGGCAAGCTGAGGGCGCGCACGACGACAGCGCGACCCACACCAACACCGGCGTTTCTCCCCGACGCAGTTGTAGCAGCTCGCCCACCGGGTGTGCTCGGATAAGCTGTCCGGCGATGAGCCCCGCCTATCGCCTGTTGTCGCGCCTATTTCGAAAGCTCCTCGGCCTGTTCTTCCGCCGCGTCGAGGTGGTTGGCGTCGAGCAGCTGCCGCGCGTCGGGGGCGGGCTGCTCGTTTCCTGGCACCCGAACGGCTTGATCGACCCGGCGCTGATCCTCACGTCGTGCCCACGGCCCATCGCGGTCGGCGCGCGACACGGTCTCTTCGCCTGGCCCCTGCTCGGTGCGCTGCTGCGAACCCTGGGCGCCGTGCCGATTTATCGGGCCGTCGATGCGCAGGGGGGAGGATCCGAGACCGAGCGCGCCGAGCGCAATCGCACGAGCCTCGGGGCGCTGACGAAAAAGCTCGCGACGGGCGAGCTCGTCATGCTCTTCCCCGAAGGCGTGAGTCACGACGCTCCGCACTTGTCGGAGCTGAAGACCGGCGCGGCAAAGCTCTACTGCGAGGCTCTCGCTTCCGACCCTTCTCCCGCCCCCGTGATCCTGCCCGTCGGGCTGCACTACGACCACAAAGCCATCTTTCGCTCCCGCGCCCTCGTGGTCTTTCATCCTCCCCTCGTGCTCCCCGAGGCGCTCTCGCGCCCACTCGCGGAGAGCGCGAGCGGAGAAGAGCGTCGGGCTCGCTATGCCGCCATCACGCGCGAGATCGAGCGCACGCTCGTGGAGGTGGTGCACGCGACGGAAAGCTGGGAGCTCCACGCGCTCATGCACCGCACAAGACAGCTCTTCCGTGCAGAGAGGGCGCATCGGGCCGGCGGCGCGCTCGAAGAGGAGTCGATGCACGAGCGGGCGCTCGGCTTTGCCCGCGTCTGGCACGGCTACGAGGCCAACCGCGAACGGCGCAAGCAGGACACCGAGCGGCTCCTCGCGCGCATCGCGGTGTACGACTACGAGCTACGCGGGCTCGGGATGTCGGACGCGGAGCTCGATCGGGACCCGTCTCTCGGCTCTCGCCACTTGTTGCTGTTGTCCTCGTTGCAGATTCTCTCGGTGTACTTGCTGCTCCCACCGATCTTGGTCTTCGGCTTCCTTGCCAACGTCGTGCCCTACCAGCTGCTCCGACTCGTGACGCTGCTCTCGGCCAAGCTGCAGAAGGACGCCGCAACGATCAAGCTCTTCATCGGGGCCCTGCTCTTTCCGGCATCCTGGGCCGCCGTGGGCTTTGGCTTCTTCCGCGGCGGCGAAGCCCTGCACGCGCGCTACGCGTCGCTCCCCGCGGGTCCCTGGGCCTCCGCCGCGTGGGGCGTCGTGCTCTCGGTGCTCGGCGGGTTTCTCGTGATGCGCTACCAAGAGCTCTCCGCGCGCACCCTGCGCTCGCTGCGCGTGCGGCTCACGCGACGACGGCGGCGCGCGACCATCGAGCGCCTACGCCGCGAGCGTGCGGAGATCTTCGAGGCGCTGAGTGAGATGGTCGAGGGGCTCGCACTGCCGGGGGCGGTCGGGCGCGACGGCCGCGTGCTTCCCCACAGCGACCACGACGCGCTGCCCAGTCATCGACGACCTCGAGGGTGACGATTCGTCGTTGCCACTGCCGGGAGCATTCGGTAGGAATGCGCGCCGAAGATGTACAAAGTGAAGCGCTCCCACATCCACGGTCGTGGCCTGTTCGCGTCCGAGTTCATTCCCGCTGGCACCTTCCTGGGGCAGTACGCCGGCCCCGAGGTGAAGCGCAACGGGGCCTACGTGCTGTGGGTCGAGGAGGACGACGGCGTATGGCGCGGCATCGCAGGTCGCAACGCGCTGCGCTACGTCAATCACAGCACGACGCCCAACGCCGAGTTCGTGGGTCCGCATCT
>CAYNOM010001124.1:0-2245 GCA_964398415.1 uncultured Polyangiales bacterium
CACGCCGAGGTAGCGGCTCGTGAAGCGCTTCGTGCGCCGGGCTGAGCCGTGCCTCACCTGATCACTCCCAGAACCGGACCCAGCCCGACCGGAAGCCGTGGCTGAAGCCCAGGTAGCTGCCTACGGGCTCCTGCAGAAGGGTATCGACGTCGTACTCCGGTGGGAGCGTCACGAAGCCGCCTTGGCCGAACGAGCGATCGATCACGCCGTCGTGGGTGAAGCGCACGAACACGCGGCGTCCGCCCACGGTATGGGGCACCAGGTAGCCGCCGCGGGTGTCCAGGGACGGGCCATAGTATGACCATTCATGCGGCGCATCGAGCGCGTCGAGCCAATCTTCGATCGGAGCACCGAGCTGACTCCCAAAGACGAGCGAGTGCACGCGAAAACTCGGTCTGTAGAGCGGTGCCCCAGTCGACACCAAGACATGCGCACGCCCGTTGCCGAGGTCGCGCATGCCGAACACGCGAGCCGGACCGACGTCCGTAACCTGAAGCCAGCTCGCACGTCCCGTACGCCCGATGTGCGCGATGCCGTATGCATGCGCGACACCCTCCGGGTCGCGCGACTCGAACGATGCCCCCAACACCAGCACCTCGCCGCCCCCCAGCGAGACGCGGCGCGAGAACAGAAGCAGGTCCCCCAAAGCCCCTCCTGGCGGCTGTAGAGTCACCGCCGTGAGATTGCCGTCGAACAGCACGACTCGGCCCACGCGATCGAGGCGAAATATCATCCATTCGAAGCCCGGCACATTGTCGCGAACGAAGTTAGTCTGAACGACGAGCGCAAACCCTCCACCCGGCTCCTCAACCACCGCGACCGGCTGCCGCTTCAACGCGACCCAGGTGTCCCTCCCCCCAAGCGTAAGTGTGATCGAGCCGTGCTCACCGAACGTTCCGTCGAGCGCCCCGGAAGTCGCAAATCGCGACACGACAACCTCGCATGTGGGCTGACGGCCGCACGAGGGGCGGGAACTCACCACGAGGATGTTACCGCCCTCGAGGTTAAACGCTCCCTCGATGGAGCCCGCGTCGGACAGGGCCGGCTCGAGCAGCCCATAATCACCGAAGCTGCCATCGAGGCTACCGGAGTGGTCGTAACGCGCGAGCAACACGCGGCCCCGTTCCGGCGTGGTCGACGACACGCGCGTCGTCACCACTAGGATCTTTCCATCCGGCTGCGGCAGGGCACGAATGATGCCCGTGTAGCTCGCGGGGACGAGTGCTCCTAGGGGAAAGGCCGAATCGGCGGTGAGCGACGGGCCGCACACCACGATGGTCACGCGCCGGGAGGCTTTCCCAGCGGGCGAACTTGCCACGAGGTTGGCGCTGACGCGTGCCCCGATCGGCATAGTGCGGTCCACCCCCACCACCAAGCCTCCCTCGCGCACACCGCCTTCGAGCAACTCTGTCGAGGCGTAGATTCCGGCCGGCAACCCTTCGAACGCCACGCTTACGGCGCCGCCGAGTTCGTTCGTGCGCACCAACTCGAAGGTCATCCGCCGCGACGTCCCGGGGCTCACCAGGACGACAGAAGGGGTAGTCAGGGAGAACGGCTCCTCGAGAGCTCCGGATCCAGCGTCCCGCGGGGCCCCGTCGCTCTCCGCGCCGGAGTCGCTCGCGTGCGGATCGTCCGTCGGAGGCTCACGATTGGCGCCGAGCGCGCCACCTCCGTCGGCGGACGCAGGCTCACGCTCAATCACAACCACCGCCCCGTGGCGGTCGCACCCAATGCCCAAGGGCGTGGCCAACAAACAAGCGAGAAGGATGGGGAGCCAGCGTCGTGTGATGCGGGCCGTGGAGAGACGTGTCATCGAGTGCTCCGAAGGGGTCGTAGCTTGCTTGTGGCCGTCTGAACGCGCAAGCTCCACCCAACTGGAGTCAGGGTGAGCGCGAAGCACCCTTCGCTCCTTTGCCGGCGGCGCCGGACACGGTGCCAGCACACGCTCGATGTGCGTGCGTGGCTCGACCGCTGGGATCAACGGAGCGCCAAGAGACGCAATGCACTGAAGTGCGCGGCCGCAGACCGCGCTCCGCTTCAGCCCAGCGCACGCGCTGCGTGCTCCAGTCCACGACAGCGGCAACCGCCCGCAGCGCACGCTCGCTGACCGGCTCCACGCCATCCTCCGACTCGAGAAACAGCACGGCCTCCTGGATGTCAGGCGCGAGCAGCGTGAGCTCGAGGATCTGAGCCACGCGCTGCGGCGCCATGCCCTCGTGACGGGCCAGGGCGGCGAAGCTCGGAA
>CAYNOM010001125.1:0-2241 GCA_964398415.1 uncultured Polyangiales bacterium
ATGCGAGCTCCCTCGATGGTTCGAACCTCAAGGGTACGCCCGCGGATCTGTCGCCGCTGCTCGAAGGCGAGCTCTGACCCAAAGCTCTGGTTCGGGGGCAACGCGGGGTCGGGGGCGCGCTTCAGTCACTGCCCGCGTCGGCCTGTGTGGGCAGCGTGGGAGGCCCTGGAAGGGGTGGCGGGAGCGAAAGGAGCTTTGCGCCGACGGTGAAGCGCAGTACGTGCCGCGTGCCCTCGGCCGTGACCGCGCGGCGCAGCAAGTTCCGGGTGATGGTCTGGTCCGAGCTGCTAGTGCGAAGTCTGCGCCAGGCCACTACGCGGTTGAAGTCCGTCCCCACCGTGAGCCACACGGCGCCGCACTCTCTCGGGGCCAAGTCTCGAAAGCTCTCTGCACCCAGGCGCAGCGGGTAGGGGGCACCAAAGTCTGCCTGGGTCAGGCCCTGCGCTTCTGCGTCCGAGAAGTCGCAGTCGAGCGGGGCGTAGCGCGCTACCGCGGAGAGCTCGGCGTTGCGATGGTTCACGAGCTGTGCCGGCCTGGTGTCATGCAGTGGGCTCGTGGCCACGCAGGCGAGAAGGCCCAGCACGGCGAGCGGTCGCAGTGCCCAGCGCGCGAGGGGCGCTTCGTGCTGGAGCACCCGGTAGGCGAGCCAGAGGGAGGGCAGGGTGAGAAGGTCGGTCGGGTCGACCACCACGCGGCTCGGCATGCCCAGTCCGGAAAGCACCGCCTCGAGGGCACGCGCGCAGGGGGGGCTCACGTTGATGGCCGCAAACACCGCGCCCACGGCCGCCATACAGCCGAGTCGCGCCCAGCGGGAGCTTGCGCCCACGAGCACGGCGAGAAGCGGCGGCGCGACCACCAGCCCGGCCACGTCGCTCAGCTTGCCGGTCAAAAGCCCCGCGAGCGCTGGGCTCTGCTTGAATACGTGATCATTGAGGACGAGGATCACCACCGCGGTGAGCCAGACCGGATGTCCCAGAGGCGAAAGGTTGCGCGACGCGTTCATAGGGACCACCAAAACCCCGCGAGTTGTACGGCGCGCAGCATGACGAAGCGCTGCGTCTCGCTGCCCACTCCCGTAAAGTGCACCTCGTGGCGCAGCCAGATTTTCTCGACTCCCACCTCGAGGGCAACACCCAGGGCGTGGCGTCGACTCACACGCATGCGCAGGCCCGCGCGCCCGCCTGCGACCCCACCAAAGCCGAAGCGTCCTTCCTCTTCGACGCTCGCCCGAGGCGCCCGTCGATCGCGCTGGCTTACGATTGCCCCCGCGCGCGGTGCTGCGTAGAGAAGTGGGCACTTGATGCAGCGACCCAGGGGAACACGCAGCTCGGGGCTCAGCCCCGCAGTTAGGAAGTTGCTGCGCCCGTAGCCCGCGACGTGCCGGTACTCGCTCTGCCAGTTGGTGAGACCCAGCTGAGCGCTCAGCGCAAACCAGCGCCCGACGGCGCGAGTGAGCGTGCCGCGCACGTCGAACATCAGTCGCGGGTGGTCGTCGGCTGTCCTGACCCGATGACCTCCTGCCCAGTGCTCGACCTCTCCCTTGACGAGGGTTCCTCCGGCCTGACCCATGACGGTCCACGCCGGTCTGGTCTCAGCAGACTGAGCGTACGTGCGGCTCGTGGCCAGCAGGGCAAACACTGCGATCGTGACTACGCAGATCTGGCTCGCGCGCGCGTTATCCCTCGGGCTCTTCATGCTGCGCAGCATACGTCGCTGGGCGGCTCGGCGAGATCCGTCACGTGTCTTCGGGCCAAAAGGACCGCCCTCAGGCTGCCCTGCTCATTGGCAAGCTCTTTCACTGCGAAGTCCTCGATGGCCTTTTCATGCGCATAGACGTAGGAGAACAATTCCAGGTCAGACTCCTTGCTGTGGTTCTTCAGGGCAGGAGGTTCTCCTGGAAAGGCACTGTGGCGTCACGCACGAGCCTCATCGCGGATCGCCAAGGCAAGAGGCCGAGCGCCGCACCCTCGATGCGCCCCTTGAGGGCGCAGCCTGTCGGTTCCGCCACCGGCTGGCCTGACTCGCTCATGTAAGACAGGTAGCGTGCGAGCGTCTTGTCCTCGAGCGCCTTCAGGGTTGAGGCCTCGCGACGGTCACTGCGGAGTGGCGTTCGTCACGGGCACGTACGGACGGAACGGCTGCCCGCGCAGCGCGGGGCATGGCGGATAGCCATCGGCCGCCGACCTCATGAACTTCGCCGCGGTCGCTCGCGAGGTCGAGGACGGCCTCGAGCGCTCACCG
>CAYNOM010001126.1:0-2240 GCA_964398415.1 uncultured Polyangiales bacterium
GCCCGCCCTTTCCGATCAGCTTTCCGTTCTTGATGACGCTGTTCACGGTGCCCTTGACGCTCCTGGTGTTGAGCCTGGCCGGCATCGTGGTGCGCGCACGCGCGATGATGCCGCGCTTCGTTTCGGCGCGCTTGTCTCCGCGGGGCACGCTGCGCGCCGATGCGCGCGCCACCGACGTGCTGTGGCTCGGCTGCGCCCTGGCTCCGCTGCTCGTGATAGCGCTCCCCTCCACGCCCATCTTCGGCGGCACGAAGCACTGGTTTGCTGCCTATCCGTTCATGATGCTGTTCGCGGGGCACGCGGCGCTGTACGTGCTCGTCTCGACCGAGTCGCGTCTGCTCGGGCGCGGTCTCGTGGATGCGGCGCCCGTCGCCACGTTGTCGATGGCAGCGCTGCTCGCTCCGGCTTTCGTCGAGACCCTGCACAGCCACCCCTTCGGCCTCTCCCACTACACGCTGGCTGCAGGCGGCGTGCCTGGGGCTGCCGATCTCGGACTCAATCGTCAGTTCTGGGGCTTTACCACCGGCAGCGTGGTCGACTTTTTGCGCGAGAAGCTGCCGAATGGCGGGCGCGTGTTTCTGCACGACACGACCAGCATGGCGCTCGAGATGCTGCATCGAGACGGCCTTCTGCCCCGTAGCATCCGCCCGGCGGCCAACCTGTCCGACGCGGACTACGTGCTCGTGCAGCACGAGAAGCACATGGCCGAGGTCGACTTTCAGGCCTGGCAAGTGTTCGGGAGCGTGCAGCCCGTGCACGTGCTGACCTACGACGGCGTGCCCATCGTCAGCATCTACGAGCATCCCCGGCGGCGGGCGGCGGCCGAGCCCTGATCGCGTGTCGAGTGCCCGATCGCGTCTCGAGTCCGGGACCCGCAAGCGCGCTTTCGGCCTGGACGCTGCCGTCCGCTGACCTGGACAGGGGGCGCCCCCCCCGGTACTGTAGGAGGCCACGCCCTGAGAGGGGGCTTCCGACGTGCGCGTAAATCTGCGTAAGAGCCTGTTTTTACTACCGAATCTGATCACGCTGAGCAGCGTGTTCTGCGGTTTTTACGCGATTTTGCTGTGCGGCCACGGCGCCGAGGCCCAGGACTTCTACCGGGCGGCGCTGTTGATCGTCTACGCCATGTTCTTCGACACCATCGACGGACGCGTCGCGCGGTTGACGAAGACCCAGAGCGCGCTCGGTGTGCAGCTCGACTCGCTGGCCGATGTGATCAGCTTCGGCGTCGCGCCCGCGGCCCTCGTCTACCGCTGGTCGCTCGAGTCACTCGGGCCCGTCGGCATTCTGGCCTGTTTCGCGTTCGTCTCCTGCGGCGTGATTCGTCTCGCGCGCTTCAACGTGCTGAGCATGGGCGAGACGGGCGCGCCGAAAAAGCCCGGCAAGTACATCATCGGCCTGCCCATCCCCGGTGCGGCCGGCATCGTCGTGTCGCTCGTGGTGGCCAATCACACCGTGGCGGGCAGCCTGCCCCAGATGTCGCTCGTGGTTTTGGCGGTGGTGCTCGTGCTCTCAGCCTGCATGGTGAGCACGATCCGCTTCCGGTCGTTCAAGGATCTGCGCCTGTCCTGGCGCACGGTGCTGGTGGTGCTGTTCGCGGTCGGCTCGACGGCGTTCATCGCGCTGCGCTTTCAGCCTGCCTTCGCCCTGGTGTGGCTGCTGACGAGCTACGTCGCGATCGGCCTCGTGGAGGCCATCCTGAGCCTGTCGGCCCGCACCGCGCGTCGCGCCCGACGTCGCCGCGAGCCCGAGACGGTCGACCGCTGATCTCTCAGCCGGGCTCAACGGGCGGTACGCGCGAGCTCGGCGAGCGCCCAGACCTCACGCGCGCGCAGGGGCGAACGAAACTGCAGCCCCACGCCCTCGGGGCTGTGCCAGCGCACGGTGGCCTCGAGCTCGGTGGGCTGCTCGAGCCGCGGGAGCTTGAAGCACACACGCACGTTCGCCGCGAACGGAAGCTCGGCCTGGGTGTGCACGAACATGCCGCCCAGGCCTAGGTCGCGGCTCACGCCTTCGCTCAACACGCCCGCGTACTCGAGCTGGATGGCAAGCTCGACGGCATGGCGTTCATGGGCGCGCTTGTCTGACAATGGCAGTCCCTTTCTCGTTTTCGGATGTTTTAGGCACAATCGCGAGGGGGCAAAGCCAATGGTACAGCACGAAGATGCGAAGGGGAGCCGCGACCGACGCTTTGGCGTCGCGCTGCTCGCGATCTGCTGCGGAGCGACGCTCGCTGCCCT
>CAYNOM010001127.1:0-2235 GCA_964398415.1 uncultured Polyangiales bacterium
CGCACAATGACAAACGCCCGAGCCAGAGGGCCCGGGCGCTTGCCGCGATGACGTCGCTCGGCTCAGTTGCCGGCGTCGTCGGTGCCAGCGTCGCCGGCAGCCGGGGTGCACTCGTCGGCGCAGGCGCGGATGACCGGGCCGAACGCGGTGGCAGCCGTCTGACCCGCGAAGAACTGCGCGCAGTTCGCGATGTAGCAGGTCGTGAGCGCGGTCATGTCGTCCAGAACGTCGCCGCACTCGGTGCGCACGCACGAGATGCTGCCCCAGCAGTTGCTGTCGCAAGCCGCGGTGACATCCGCGTCCTCGTTGCACACGCACGACAAGCACTCGGCGCTGCTCATGCCCATGGTGGCCTCGCCCGCGGTGTCGATGCACTCGGCCACGGTCACGCCGCCGTCACCGTCGCCATCGCCGTCACCATCGCCGTCGCCATCGCCGTCGCCGCCCGCGTCGGAACCGGCGTCCGTCACCGTGTCGTCGTCGTCGTCACCACAGGCAACCGCCGAGAAGGCCAGCGCGAGCACGAGCATGCCGCGGAGCAAAAGCTTTGAAAGATCCGTCATTTCCGTTCCTCCACCAAGGGTCCGGCATGACGCCGGTCTATAAATCCGAGTCGAAGCGCGGATTGTGGGAGATCCGCCCCCGAGCCGCAAGAGACGAGCAATCGCCCACCCCTGCTCCCCGCCTTATTGACGAGTTTGGATAATCGCCGACCCCCAAGTACGCCCCAGCCCGGTCTCGGTCTCGGTCTCGGTCTCGGTCTCGGTCTCGGTCTCGGTCTAGAAGGGATGAAGTGGCCGGTCTCCCTGCATACGTGGTCGGGCTTTCGCTCGCCACAATCGGGCTATTGCCCGAAAACGCGGTCAGTGCCGCAAGCAATGAGGAGACCGACCATGGAGCATGTTGGCATCGATTTGGGCGCCAGGCACAGCCACCTCGCCGTGCTGGATGGCAGTGGGAAGATCAAGAGTCAGCGCAAGGTTGCGACCAGCGAGCTGACGGCGTGGCTGCAGGCGCAACCGGCCAGTCAGGTCGTCATGGAGGCCTGCACGCAGAGCCCCGCTGTGGCGCGCGCGGCGCTCGAGGCTGGGCATTCGACCAAAGTCGTGCCGGGTCAGCTGGTCAGAGCGCTGGGAGTCGGCAGCCGCGGCATCAAGACCGACGAGCGGGATGCACTGGTATTGGCGCGTGCTTCCATCCGAGTCGAGGACTTGCCGAGCGTCCACGTGCGCAGCGACAGGTCGCGCAGCATTCGCGAGCTGACGTCCGCTCGCTCCACGTTGCTGGCAGCGCGTCGCTCGATTGCGCTCAACTGCAAGAGCTGGATGCGAGGACGGCTGACGAACGTGCGGGGACGAGCTTCGTCGAAGCACTTCACGCAAGCGTTCCGCAAGCACGCACTCGAGCATCCCGAGGGCTTGCCGAACGCGATCGAGATGCTGCTCGAGGCCTTCGACAGCTTGACCGATCAGATAGAGAAGCTGGACGAGCAAATCGAAAAGCTCACCAAGGACGAGCCCGTCTGCCAGCGCTTGATGACGATGCCGGGCGTGGGCCCGCAAGTCGCGCTGGCGTTCATGACGCAGCTCGACGACCCGAATCGCTTCGACAATGCAGCAAGGTTGGGCAGCTATTTAGGGCTCATCCCAGGAGAAGCCACGACGGGCGGCAAGGTCGTGCGAACACACAGCCTCAAAGCCGGTCCCAAGCACTTGAAGGCGCTACTGGTGCAGGGTGCTTGGGCGATGTGGAGGTCGCGGCCCAACGACCCGGTGGTGCTCTGGGCGCGAGCGATTGCCGACAAGCGAGGCAAGCGCACCGCGATCGTGGCGCTCGCTCGCAAGATCGCCGTCATGCTGTGGGCGATGTGGAGAGACGGCACCAGCTACGACCCGTCGAAAGCCTCGGCGGCTCGCTCCACGGCCCGCTGATTGCCGAGCTGCGCTTCGGCGCGAGCTCGAGACAACGTCCGCTCCGGGATAGACACCGTCAGCGGCGCTCCAACGGTGATGACCGTGCCGGGACCGATCAGGCGCTCGTCTCACAAGGCGAGACGACCTCGTGGTCATTGAATACGGCTCACCCGCGGAACCCCTCCTGCGCCATCAGAGCGCGAATAGTCGATTGCAGGAGCGCGCTACGGCCTCAACCCCGGACCAGTTTCAACAATCGGGCGCTTACCGCGCCCGCAGGGAGACCTCTGTCCTTGACCGGACGGCCACTTCATAGTCGGTC
>CAYNOM010001128.1:0-2235 GCA_964398415.1 uncultured Polyangiales bacterium
AGCTCGGTCGAGATGATCGCGCGGTGCTCGTCGCCGTAGGCAACGGGCTCAGGCGTGCCGGAAAGCCCGATGAGGCGGTCCGTGCGTTGCGGGCGGCCATCGACCTCGGCGACGGCAAGGCGACACCTGCGCTTCTGTCCGAGCTCGGCCTTGCCCAGCACGCGGCAGGCGACGCCGATGGGGCGATTCAGAGCTTCGAGCAGGCTCTCTCCCTTGATCCGAAATACGCGGCGGGTCACTACGTGTTGGCCGGTGTACTAGCCGGTCGAGGTCAGATGAAGCAGGCGGTCCAGCATTACAAGCGTTGCATTGCCCTCGAACCCCGTGGTCCCCTCGCCGAGCGGGCCAAACAGAAGCTCGAGATGGCCCAGAGGTCTGCACCACGGTGAGGTCAGCTGGCCTTCCCCAGGAGATATGAGATGCCGGTAACTTACAAAACCCTGACGGTACGCGGCCTTCTGCGAGTCGCGCGGGTGGTAGTCCTCGGCTCAGTGCTGGTCGCGTGCAGTGGCGGGGGCGGCAAAGGGGCCGACCGCGATGGCGGCGACGGCGGCGATGGCAACGGGGGCTCCGGCGCTGACGCAAACGGGGGCTCCCAGGATGGTGGCGACGACGGCGGCACCAATGGGCCTGGATTCGCCTGTGCCAACGCCGCGACCACGGTCGGCGCCGGCGGGGGTGAGGTTACGAGCGACGACGGCCGCTTGAAGCTCGCCTTCGCGTCTGGCGATCTCAGCGCCGACACCGCGATCAAGATCTGCGCAGTACCCACGGCCGACATCCCTGACGCCGTCGCCAACGACGGTGCGGGCCCCGTGGGCGCGGTCTACAAGATCGAACCCGCCGACCTGCCGCTGTCCGCCTCGCGCAGTGTGTCGAGCGAGCTCGTGCTCGCGCCGGCTAGCGTCACGGCGATCACGGTAAGTGCAGGCATCGCGCCGTTGATCCTGCGCGCCTCCGAGGACGGCACCTCGCCGGTCACCCTGAGCGGCACGATCATGCGTCCCGAGACTTCCGTGAGCCTCGAGGGGCAGCACAGCGCAGGTGGCTTCGTGTATGCAAGGCACCTCGACAGCGCAGGGTTGCGGCACGCCGTGTCCTTCGCAGCGCCGAGTGCGACCGCGAAGCTCACGGGCGAGGTGCTCAGCTACGGCTTCAAGGCCAGCGTCATCGACACGCCGTCGGACACCTTTCAGCTTGGCGCGCTAACCCAGGGGTGCGACCTCGAACCCCTCGCCCTCTCGGGCACCGAGCAGCCGCACTTCCGAGACGCCGCGGGCGCCTGCGACGTCGAGCCCATTCGCTGGGACGCGGGCGCCGTCACCGCGAACGACGCGATGCTCAGCGCCGGCACCGAGATCGATCTGACCGACGGAGGCAGCGACGTCGACGCCACGCACACGCCACCCAGCTTCTTCTGCACCCACCCGGGCAGCGCCTGGGCCGAGGTGCAGCTCGCGTTCTCTGCCCAGGGCCAGGGCACGCTGACCACGCTCGTGTCGCGGCGCGACGTGACGTGCACGCTCGCAGGCATCGACGGCATGTTCGCCGCGAACCTGCAGATCGCCACGCGCATCAAGCACGGTCCGATCATCCCAACGCTGGCGCCGTTCGGCACGTGGCGTCCCGAGGAAGACGTCGTCTTCACGTCCGATGCCTATCGCTCAGGGCTCGTCGCCCTCGGCGCCGATGGCGTCTACTACAAGGACATCGCTTCGGACCGCTCTGCAGTATCCCTGGCGTCGGTGACCCTCGAAGGACCCTCCAACAGCGCGAGCTTCGCTTCGGCGGGCAACTACGCCACGCCGGTCTACGCTCAAGCGCAGATTGCGAGCAAGGAACCCCAGCTGGTAGCCGGGGCCATCGAAGTGGCTTACTTCCCGGCGACGGGTGGCACGCTCACTGCCAAAGGCCCCAATGGCCAGATGCTGAGCACAGAGGTCAGCGCGGTGACGGCCCTCGCCGTGGAGTTCGGCACGCCCAACAGCGTCCTGACGGAGGTGTCCTTCGCGGACGGTACGGCAGATACGGTGCTGGTCCGCGGCATCATCAAGAGCGGGGACACCATCACCGCGAACGGTTTCAGCCGCTGGATCCGAGCCTCCGACCTACCGCTCTCCCAGGGGCGGCGAACCTTCAACCTACTCTCCGTCGCCGACGGGACGACCCTCGCCACGGCGGGGATTCCCCCGACCCACTACCGGATTGGCTTCTTCAACACCGCGTGGGACGAAG
>CAYNOM010001129.1:0-2235 GCA_964398415.1 uncultured Polyangiales bacterium
TCGCGCTCCCAGCGCGGCTCGTTGGGGCGCGCCTTGCGCACGTACGGGATGCCCTGGTCCGTCACTCCAGCCGCGGTGTCCGGGTTGGGCGTGACCACCATGTAGCTGGAGTCGAAGTAGGATCCGACGGGCAGCGTCGAGTTGCGCGCATACGCACCTCCGTGCACCGGGTCGAAGTTACGCGTGCTGGCACGAGGAAACGCCAGGAGGTCCACCGGGACCGGCGAGTCTTCCGGCACCTCGACCGTGTGCATGAAGAGCTCACGCTCTGACGTGCGCGACTGCGCGACTGGCGCGTGAGCGGCGCTCGGCATCCCATCGAACGTCAAAGTCGCGATCGTGGTACCCGCCGCGATCGGGACGTAGTTGAGCTCGCTCAGCAGCTCCAGCTTCACGAAATCACCCTCGGCCGAGGTGCGCATGGTGCGCGCCAGCACCGTCTTGTCATTCGCCTGAGCCCACGCGGACTGCACCACCGGATTGCCATCGGCATCGAGCCGGGGCTCCGCGTGTGCCCCGCCCTCGTTGGGCGCGACGAAGCGCACGTAGAGGTCGCGAACCTCCGCGGGGTAGCAATCGGCCTCGTTCCACACGCGGTCGCCATTGCGATCTTCAACGGGCGCGCGTACGCCGTCGCCATCCCGATCCCAGCAGTTGGCGCGATAGCCTGAGGGCCTGTGCACGATCCGCGCTTGGAGCGTCGACCCTACCGTCTGCGTCTCCACCGCGAACTGGTCCGAGCCGGAGAAGAAGGTCTGCTCGGAGGCGAGCAGGACACGGCGACGCGGCCGCTGCCCAACGGGGTGCTCGTAGTGGGCGGCGAGCAACGAAACGTTCGGCAGGTTGTAGTCGAGGCGACTTACCTCGGTATCCTGCGGGCGCTGTGGAACACGGAGCTGCGCCACGTACGCGTCCTCCCAGCTCGGCGTTTGCACCGTGGCAAGCAGCTCCCCGCGGTAGCTGCCCGTGCTGGTGTCGAACCTGCCGCGCGTCCACTGGGCGTGGGTCGTGTGCGTCTCCCCCTTCGTCAGGCGGAAGTCGTGAATGCGCAGGTACCCCGGACTCACGCGCTGCCGCGACAGCTCGTCGTAGTTCAGCTCGTTCAGCGTCTGTCCGCCGACCTCTACCGCGACCTCACCGCGCGCGAGGTCGTACGGCACGTAGTAGAGGTGGTAGACGTGGCTCCACGTGTTGTCGTCTTGGACGACGCTGAACGCGTTGGACTCGAACACCACCGCCGAGCCGTCTGGAGCCCACCGCGGCCGACGCGCGAACATCCCCCGCGCCGTGTCCCCGAAGCCGCGTGTGATCTGCCTCGGCTGCGTCCCATCCGCGTTGGCCACCCAGATCTCGTAGCTGCCTCCCTCCGACGCGCTGTACACGATGCGGTCGAGCACCGGGCTGTAGTCGACGTCGCGCGCGCTACTCGTGTCCGGACGCAGGATGTCGTGTCGGCCGAGCCCGTTGGGATCCATCTCTTCGACGCCGAACAGGCTGTTCTGGGCCGTGGACAGGAAGATGCGCTCTGGACTCTGCCCACCCGCGATGTCGCCCTGGTCATGCAACACCAGGCCCGACGAGGGTGGCGGCTCGAGCTGCGGACAACCCATCGTAGGAAGGACGCCGAAGGTCATCGGCACGCCCATGCCGTCTGCGTCAGCAGGTGCAGGACGGCCGTCGAGGTACGCGCGCGCCTCGCCCAGCACGGCGTCGACGGAGAGCCCGACGTGAACCCACTTTTGGTTCGGGATACCCCGTGCCAGGACACGCGAAGCGATCGTGGGCGCCGTCAAGTCGCCTTCGAACCACGCGAGGTCAAACACATCCCCCGGCTGGTCCTGGACGAGCAAGCCGAACTGGGCACGCTCCGAAGACTGCACTGCGTGAGCGAACAGCACGCGTCCGTAGCGCGTGAGCTGCCCGTCACGCGACACGGCGCCTTCGTTGTAGAACCACGTCCCGAGCGAGAAGCTCTGGTCGCCCTGCGGCGGACCCGAAGCAGCCGCACCGCGGAAGGCCGTGGCTACGGAACCCCGCTCAATCTGGATATTCGACAAGACGGCCGAGCCGCTGATCTCCGGCGTCGCTCCGTTGGGCGAAGACTGCACCCGGTTGACGGCGATGACCAGTAGCTCCTCTTCGTTCTCCAGCACGAACGGGGCCTGCACGCGCCACCAATCGCCCAGGTCCTGCACGAGGTACTCGTCGGGCACTCGCCCACTGACGCCATCCGCG
>CAYNOM010001130.1:0-2233 GCA_964398415.1 uncultured Polyangiales bacterium
ACGCGGCTAGGCGCATCGTGTCCAGCGCCGAGGATGCCGCAGGCTGAGCCAGGCGGCCAGGGCTTCGATGCGAGGCCCCGACGAATACTGCTCGCCGCTACTCCTGCCGGGCTTGTGGCAAGCTGGTGGTGATCTGCCGCAGCTGCGACCGCGGCAACATCTATTGCTTGGTGTGTGCGCCCTTGCGCAAGCGGGAACGACGCGCGCGGGCCCGCCGGACGTATCGCCAGAGCCCCGAGGGTCGGGCTCAGCACCGCGATGAAGAGCGTCGCAGACGCAGCCGCAGACGGGCCGAGAACGATGGCGTGGGGGATCGGGGTTCCGAGGCTCTCGGCGTTGTCGCAGGCTCGTCTGCGCCATCGACGCCCAACCCCGTCGAGGCGGAGGTACCCCATGTCTCGATGGATGACGGCCGTGGAAGCGACGGCCATGCACACGAAGCTGCTGGTGACGGATGCGGAGGGCGACGAGATCCTGAAGGCGGCGTTGCCGGCCCGGCCGGACCACCCACGCGCACTCTTGACCCTGCTCGAGGGCCTGGCGCTGTGGTCGGGCCACCCGCTCACCGCTGTGCTCTGTGCGGTGTCGCCGTCGCGGCCGCTTACCGACTCGGGCCTCTTCGGCGGCGACCTCTGGCCGTGCGACAGCGCTCTGGTGCGCTACGACCTGGTCGAGCACCGCCGTCGCAGGACGGTCAGCGGTCTCGGTGACTTTCGAAAGCTACGCCTCCTTCAGCGAGGTCGGTGATGCTGTCAGACGAACTCAAGGCCAAGGTCCGCCGCCTCTTCCACGCGGAGCGCCTGGCCATTGGCACTCTCGCGAGGATGCTCGGCCTTCACCACAGCACGGTGCGTCGCGCCCTGTTGCACGATGGCGTGCCGCTCGCGGCCATGCAGACGCGCCCCTCGCGGCTCGACCCGTATGTGCCGTTCATCGTCGATGCGCTCGAGCGCTACCCTGGAATCCCAGCGAGTCGCCTCTACGACATGGTGCGTGAACGCGGCTACGAGGGCCGACCCGACCACTTTCGTGCGATGGTCGCACGCCACCGCAAGCCCAAACCGGCCGAGGCGTTTCTGCGCCGCTCCACGTTGCGCGGCGAAGAGGCCCAGGTCGATTGGGCGCACTTCGGGCGCATCGAGATCGACGGTGCCAGCCGCCCGCTGGTGGCGTTCGTGCTCGTGCTGTCGTGGTCGCGCTGGGCGTTTCTGCGATTTGGTGTCGACATGCGGATCGGGGGCTTCCTCGAACACCACCAGCGCGCCTTTGAGGCGCTGGGCGGAGTGCCGCGCGTCGTCCTATACGACAACCTCAAGTCCGCCGTGACCCAGCGTATCGGCGATGCCATCGTCTTCAACCGCGACCTGACGTCATTCGCGAGCCATTACGGCTACGACCCGCGCCCGGTCGCACCTTACCGCGGTAATGAGAAGGGGCGCGTCGAGCGAGCGATTCGCCATGTGCGCACCTCGTTCTTCATCGGACGCACCTTTCGCGACCTCGCGGACCTCAATGCCCAAGCCGCGGACTGGTGTCGCGACGTGCGCGGTGCGCGCAAACACCCCGACGACAAGACACTCTCGGTCGCGACTGCGTTCGACGAAGAGAAGAAGACCCTGCGCGCGCTGCCGGCCGACGACTTTCCGGTCCAAGACCGCGTCGAGGTCTCCATCGGCAAGACGCCCTATGCGCGGTTCGATGGCAATGACTACAGCGTCCCCCACGACCGCGTCCGCAAGACACTGACGGTCGTCGCCACGAGCGACACGGTGCGCGTCCTGGATGGGGCAGAGGTCGTCGCCACGCACACGCGCTCGTGGGGTAAGGGCACGCAGGTCGAGGACCAGGCGCACCTTGCCGAGCTCGTCGCGGCCAAGCGGCGCGCAAGCGAGGCGCGCGGCATGTCCCGCGTGTTCAAGGCGGTGCCCGAGGCGCAAGAGTTCGTGCGACGACTCGCCGAGCGAGGTGGCAATATCGGCAACGCCGTCGCGCGCCTCGGTGACCTCCTCGAGGCCTACGGCGCGACCACTTTGGCCAAGGCCGTCGCCGAGGCGGTCGCGCAGGACGCACCGCACATCGCGGCGCTTCGGCAGGTCCTCGACCGCGAGCGCCCCAACCCGCCCAGCGCAGTCACTCTGCCCAATGACCCAAGGGTGCGCGACGTTGTCGTGCGACAGCCCCCGCTCAGCGTCTACGACGCGTTGAAAAAGGACGGACCCAAATCATGAACGAC
>CAYNOM010001131.1:0-2231 GCA_964398415.1 uncultured Polyangiales bacterium
GGCCTCGACGCCGCAGGCCACGCAAGCGGCGACGGCGACGGACCTGTTTGGCCAGGTCTTCCGCGTGCAGCCGTCGAGCCCGCGCACAGAGAGCAGCCCGTCGCGGTCGTCGGCCATCCGCTTGCCGGCGGAACCCCCGTCGTCGTTCACGCGGCCGATCACCGAGGAGCAGATCAAAGCGCTCGAGGAGCGCGGCATCGCGCTCTGCGTCCGCACGGAAGCTGCGGGCGAGCTGTGGCTCGTGCCCCGGTACACCGGCGCTGAGCGCAACGAAATGACGTTCCGGGATGCCGCCACCATCGCCGCCGTGTGCGCGGTGTTTCCAGGGGCGGAGGTGACCAGGTTTGAGCGCTTCCAGGAGAAGGGGAACCGAACGTGACTGACAGCGACACCAGGCAGACGGCCACGAGAGTGTACTCGCCACCGAGTGAGCGTGAGCGTGCCCGCATGGCTGCGCGCCACTTTCAGCAGGCACGCGAACGGGAGGTTCCTTGCATGCGCGAATCATTGATTCTCGCACAGGCACACCACGCAGCGATCGCCGGGCGTTCGATCGCGTACCCGAGTTGCTTCGAGGATGTGCAGTTCTTTCCGGAGGGCGGGACAGCTCCCCGCTCGAGCTCGATCGCCATTGGAATCCCAGCGCTCGCGTGGCCGCCCAGCCCGTGGGAGCAGATGGGAGCGTTCATGGCGCACCGCCTTGCGCACGTATCGGACCAGCCCAACTGGTTTCGGCTCTCAGATGGTCTCGCGGATCGATTGATGACGACCGAACTGCGCGGGCTCACTCCAGCAGACGTGCGTCTCCCCTTTCACACACTCGTGATCGAGGTGCCAGATGGGCTCCTCGGGCTCAGCGATCCCGAGACCGGTTTTCACGCTGTGCGTTGCATATTCGTCGCCGACTGCGACGGCAGCGCCTCTGTACGCCCCACGGCGATGAAGGGTCGCCATTTGACAATCCTCGCGCGGTGCGCCGCCAACGAGCGTTCCGTGATGTCGCTCGAGACCTTGGATGTCCACTTCAGATTTCCTCTCATGCAACCTGACGCGCCACTTCGCGAGCAGGACGTGGAGACGGCCGCCCAGTACGCCGCGCTGGTTGAGCGCAAGGGGCGCCTTCTCGGCCGCGAGGTCGAGCCCCTCGAAGCACGCCAGCTCATCGTGCAGCTCGTACTCAACACGTGCCTGTACTTGAGCTCCGCGAACGCCGAGGTTCGCCATGTGAACGCGGATGCCATCGCCCGGAACGCGAAGGGCAAGGACATCAAGAAACTGCGCCGCGCTGTGCGGGAGCACGTTCTTCGTTTGGAGCGGGAGCGCGTCTTTGTCGTCGGTTCGTCCGTGCAGGTCAACGGGGCGCTGCGTGAGCAGCTTGCCCGCAGCGGCGGCACGGGCACGAGCCTCGCCTATCGCACCGTCGTTCGCGGTCACTGGAAGCGCCAGGCGTTCGGCGAAGGACGGTCAGAACGCAAGACGATGTGGATCCAGCCCTACGTTCGCGGCAGCGAGGCGCTTCCAGAGGCTCTCATCGGGCACTCTTACCAGGTCGCGTAGCGAGAGGAACCATCATGATTGCTGCGTTCATCATGCTGCTGGGCACGTGCTCGGCGGCGCTGGGGTGCTTTACCCTTCGCGACTACCAAATGCACGCGCTGCACTCGCTCGCGCAGGTGCTTCAGGCGGGGTCGCTCGCTCCACTCTTGTGCGCCCCTACTGGCGCCGGAAAGGCCACGATAGCCGCTGCTGTCGTGAAGTGCGCCCAACGAGCCGGCTTCAGAGTGCTGTTTCTCGCGCATCGGCGCGAGCTCATCAACCAAGCGTTCGACCGGTTTCGCGCCGGCGGAATCGATCCGAAGGACATGGGCGTGATCATGGCCAGCGATCCTCGCTGGTGTCCGGGTGCTTCCATCCAGATCGCCAGCATCGACACGCTCCGCCACAGGCGCTTGCCCCATGCCGACCTCGTGATCATCGATGAGTGCCATCGCTCCCTGAGCGCGTCGGTGAGGGCAGTCCTTGCGCATTACGCTCGCGCCATCAAACTCGGCTTGACCGCGACCCCCTTTCGAGCGGATGGCCAGCCGCTCGGCGACATCTACTCTGACCTCGTCCAAGTCGCGACGATCAAGGAGCTAATCGCGCAGGGCGCCCTCGTCGAGCCCCGCTGCTTCACGGTGCCGCCCGACCAGCGCCCAGACCTATCTCACGTGAAGGTGCGTCGCGGCGAC
>CAYNOM010001132.1:0-2229 GCA_964398415.1 uncultured Polyangiales bacterium
GTCGATGTCCGCCTGTCCGCCGTAGGCCGCAGCGCCGGAAGGAGCCACGAACAGCGTGATGCGACCGGTGGTCAGCGCCGCGAGTTCGACCGCGATGGAATCCTCCCCGGCTTCGAGTCGCAGACCGGGGCGGGTCACCCCTGCGGCTTCGAGGATCGCGGTGCGTCGATCATCGAGGGGAACGCGGCGCAGCTGGTACGGCGTCGGCTGCTCGCAAGCCGCGAGGAAGGCCAAGCCGACCGCGGCCAGCGCCAAGCGGGTGGAAGAAGTCGAAGGCTGCATCCCCAGGTCCTCTCTAACCCGGATAATTCACGAGCGCACGGTCTGAGAAAAGAGAAAAGCCTCTGGGGCTGCTAGAATCGCTTTACCACAAGAGATTCGACCAACCACGCAAAGGCTTTTCATGACCGAGAATACTCGACAGTCCGTTCTGTTTCCAGACCTGTTCACCAAACCTCTGCACATGGCCTTTGACGATCCGGCCGTGAGCTCGGACGGCGGGTCAGTGCTGCTGGCGGCGGTCAATAAGCGCCTTGGTCTTACCTCGGCGATGGCCGACTGCCTGCGCGACGATCGTCGTCGCGGTAGCGTCGTGCACTCGTACGCCGAGATGCTCAGCCAGCGTGTCTTCGGCATCGCGCTCGGCTACGAGGACGCCAACGACGCCGATCGGCTGCGCGGCGATGCGATGATGCGGCTGCTGGTCGCGGGCGACGCGGCCGGTGAGAACCTCGCCTCGCAGCCGTCACTGTCGCGCTTCGAGAACGCGGCGACGATCGGCAGCCTGTACGGGATGGGCATGACGGTGGCCAGGAAGGTGTTCGACTTCCACCGCAAACGGCTCGGGAAGCAGGTCCGGCAGATCACGATCGACATGGACCCGACCGACACGCCCAACTACGGCGACCAGCAGCAGCTGAGTTTCTACAACGGTCACTACGAGAACTACTGCTACCTGCCGATGCTCGGCTTTGTCAGTTTCGGAGACGAGCCGGATCAGTACCTGTTCGCCGCCGTGCTGCGCCCCGGCAACGCGACCGCCAAACAGGGCGCGTGCGGCATTCTCAAGCGAACGCTCGCGATGGTGCGCGAGCGGTTTCCCAAGGCCAGAGTGCTCGTGCGGCTCGACGGCGGCTTTGCCTGCCCCGAGTTGTTCGATTTTCTCGATGCCGAGAAGCGGCTCGTCTACGTAGTCGGAATGGCCAAAAACGCCGTGCTGGCGCGCCGGAGCAAGCGTCCGATGGGTACGGCGCGTCGTCTGTCGCGCGAGAGCGGCGAGAGCCACGCGCTGTTCGGCGAAACGCGTTACGCCGCCAAGTCGTGGAAGAAGCGTGAGCGGCGCGTGATCTACAAGGCCGAGGTGGTACGCCTTGCCGGACGCGAACCGCGCGACAACGCCCGCTTCGTGGTGACCAACCTGCGCTCAAAACCTGAGCGCGTCTACGAGATTTATCGTATGCGCGGCGAGAGCGAGAACCGGATCAAGGAACTCCAGCACGGACTTCGCATCGACCGCACGAGCTGCACGAAATTCCGCGCCAACCAGCTGCGCGTGCTGATAACGGCGGCAGCATACGTGCTGATGCAGACGATGCGATGTCCGCTCGCCAAGACGTCACTTGCACGCAAGCAGGTGGACTCGCTTCGGCTGATGCTGCTGAAGATCGGTGTACGCGTGGTCTCATCGGTGCGTCGCACGGTCATCCACATGGCGGGCAATCATCCGTGGTACAGCGAGTGGCTCGTCGCGGCGCGAGTCTGGGGCGCCGTGCGCACGTAGACGCCTCCGCCGTCGTCTCCAACACCCAAAAACGAAATCCGCAGCGCCGACGACGGGCGAGGTGCGTCCGCTGATCACCGGCGCGCGTCTGCTACAAGTCACGCTGCAACGATTCGAGGCCGATCGAGGTTGGAACGGCGCATCGCCATGCCGAAACTGCAGGCCTGGTGCTGCGCGACGGACTCCGATGGCCTCAGCCGCCGCTCTCATGAATAGTCCGGGCTACAAAAAGCAGAAGCACCTCGTCAACGCTTTTTCCCCTTGCGCTGTATGGCTCGCTTCATGGGGCGGCGCGGGGCCGAGGGTAGTGCCCTCCCGCCTTCTGTTTGCGCACACATCTGCCGGTTGGCGAGTTGGGAGCGGGGCGCACGGAGCCGCGGCCGCGCTCGCGTCCCGCCGCGCAACATTCCCCGGGGAATGTTCGTGCAGCGGCAGGTGTCAAGATAGTT
>CAYNOM010001133.1:0-2228 GCA_964398415.1 uncultured Polyangiales bacterium
TTCGTGCCGGAGGGCATGCCCCTGCCGCGTCTCGCAGACCTGCGCCTCAAGTCGAGCCGACCCCTCACTTTGCTCTCGGCAAGGCTCGGCACCGCGCTCGTGGCCGCAGGCAAGCAGCTCGCTCACGACGAGCGCACGGGACAGCCCTGGCTCGAGCAGCGCGATGGAAGCTTTCAGTTTCTGGTTCTCCAAGCGAGCAACGTCTCTGATATCCATGCAGGGCGGCTGCTCGAGCTCACGTTCGCTGCGGATGAGCCAGGCCCTTTCGAGCTGTGGTTGGCTCGGCGAGAACAAACCTTTGCGCCGCCAGAGTCGGACGCGGCGCTTCAGGCGAGCGGCTACGACGCCGCGCTCTTGGTGACGCGATGAGCCGTACGAACGGCCCCTCGGCCTGTGGAGTCTTTCCATGCTGAACACCTCGAACCGAATGTCCCTACGCTCGAGCCTGCTCGGCGCGATCCTGGTGTTCTCTCTCGGCGCCCTTTCGGCCGGCTGCGAGCGCGACGGCGGTCGCGACGACGCGCTCAGCAAGAACGTCCAGCTTCTCTCGGAGGGCTTCGAGTCCGACCCGTGGGGTACCCGCTGGCAACGCGCTGGCGCATGTGCCCAGCTCGAGGAGGCTGCGGCAGCAGGTTCGGGCTCCACCAAGGGCGTGCGCATGCGCCGGGCCTGTTGGATACACACGCTGCCTCCCGTACGCACGGTCGGCTACCAAAACGTGCGCGTGCGCTTCGACTATCGCATGCAGAATCTGGCCCAGGACGAGCGCCTGCTCGTGCAGTGGTCACTCGACCGAACCGTGTGGAACACGGTCGAGGGCGAAAGCGACACGCTCGCCGACGGCGGCACGCCGGGGCCGCGCGAGTGGGGTAGCCCCAGCTATGCGTGGGGAACGCCAGACAAGACGAGCGGTTGGGCCAACGCGACCGTCACCCTTCCGCCGTCGAGCGCTGGCGCGGAGCAGCTCTACGTTCGTCTTGAGCTCTATGCCAACGGAGGTGACGACGAGCAGGTCGACCTCGACAACCTCACGCTGCTGGCCGATCCGATCGATGGCTGTAGCCACGCCTCGCTGTGCATGGCGGCTTCAGCCCAGTGCGGCACGCTCGTCGATCCCACCTGCGGAGATGTCCCGTGCGACCAGCAAGTGGGCTGCGGTGCGGGCGAGACGTGCGTGGCCAATCGCTGCGAGCCCGGCCTCGACTGCGCGCCGGAGACTCGCTGCGCTGGCGCCAAGGCTCAGTGCGGCGTGATCTTCCACCCCACCTGCGGTGACGTCGACTGCACCCCTGCGGGTGGATGCGGTGGCGGCAACGTGTGCACCGACAATCGCTGCGTGCCCGAGTGCTCACCGGCGGCCGTGTGCGCATCGACGCGGGCCGAGTGCGGCAGCATCGTCGATCCCGTGTGCGGGCAGGTGAGCTGCGGAAGCTGCGCGGAGGGCGAGACCTGCAACACCGCGGCAGCGGTCAACACCTGCGAGAAACCCTGCACGCCCCTGACGTGCGCGGACGTCGGCGCGTCCTGCGGAGACGTGCCGGACGGTTGTAGTGGCTCCATCGCGTGCGGTACTGGATGCGCCGCAGGTCAGGTCTGTAGCGCGGCGTTCCAGTGCGTGGTCCCCGGCTGCGACCCCGCAAACCTCCCGCCTGGTTCGGCGGCCGTCGGTTGTCGGCCCCTGAGCGCTGCCGAGCTCGCAGAGATGCAGAAGCACGTGACGTGCTCCAAGGAATGCGCCGAAGGTCGCCTCTCCGACCGCAGTAGCTGTTTGTCCAAGTGTCCGTCCCCGAGCGCCGCCTGGGACAAGAACCGAGACGGCCGCATCGACCAGATCGACCTCGATCTCGCGCGCCTCGAAGCCGGAGAGGTGAGCCAGGTTTGTTACGAGAACGGCGCGGTGGTCCCGATCGCCGCCTGTGGCGCGGGCGACTGCCAAAACACCCGCGAAAACCCGGCCGTCGACTGTGTCGACGCCGACGGCGACGGGTTGTGGGCCTGGCAGGAGCAGATGCTCGGCACGAGCGACAGCGCCGAGACGCGCGACTGCGGCGCGACGAGGCAGTGCGGCTCCTTCGCCGACGCGTGTCGCTACGACATCCGCGTCAACCGCCACCTGTGCCTCGCGCGTGTCGACTGCGACGCCAGCCTGACCGGGTCGTGCACCGCCTTTCACCTCGAGCCCGTGTCGATCGACAACGGCGAGGTGATCGTGCGCGTGCACTTCGACC
>CAYNOM010001134.1:0-2226 GCA_964398415.1 uncultured Polyangiales bacterium
TGGTCATGGCGCCCTGCAGACGCGACTGCTGAAAAAGCTGCACGTTGTCGAGCGTGAGCGCCGCGCGGCGGCCCAGATCCTCAGCGAGACGCAGGTCGCCCTCGTCGTAGCCGCGAGCCTCGGTGCACGAGCCGATGCACAGCACCGCGAGTAGCTGCCCGCGGGCCACGAGCGGCACCAGCATGAGCGCGTGCAGACCGATGTCGCCGATTGCCCGCGCGTGCTCGGGAGATGTCGCGAGACGTGCGATGAGCTCTTCGCCCCTCTCGGGGACGATCACGGCCTGCTTCGACTCGAGCACCGCCCAGATCGGGTGAGAGCTTGGGAGCTGCGGCGCAACGTTGGCGAGCACCTGGACGGCTGGGGTCTTGCTCGGGTCACGCAGCGTGAGCTGCACACGTCGGGCGACGCCGTCTCGTGGTACGTCGACGGCGCACACGTCGCCGAGAAAGCGCGTCGCGAGCTGGGCCACGCGCTCCAGGGTTTCCCGATACTCGAGGCACGAGGCCAACTCGATGCCCACTTGGGCCAAAAAGGCCTGTTCGGCGAGATGGCGTTGCTCGACGCTGAGATCACGGCTGATCCACAACACGCCCGCGGGATGCCCGTCTGGGCCAAGGCGCCGCGTGCACACCACGTTGGCCGCAAAGGTCGAGCCATCGCGACGTCGTGCGAGGATCGTGCCGCCCGCCGTACCTCGCTCGAGGCCGCGCGCGCGCAGCGTGCTCCACGCAAAGAGCTCCGTCTGCGCCACGAGCTCCTCGCTCGTCCTGCCGAAGATCTCGTGGTCTTCGTAGCCGTAGATGCGGCGGGCACCCTCGTTCCACAGCACCACGTGGTGCGCGAGGTCCTCCACGATGATCCCGTACTCGGTGGCGCTCTCCAGCACGCGCTGCAAGAAGTCACGCGCTCGACCCGCTCAGAGATGTCGTGAACGAAAGCCTGCCAGCGTCCGTCGGGCAGAATCTTGGCGGTGACCTCGACGGCAACGTAGGTGCCATCGCCGCGTCTCAGGCGCCACTCGCCGGTGTCGACCTGACCCTCCAGCATCCTTTCTCGCGACCGCCACAAACGTTCGACATCCTCGGCAGGCAGTAGATCGACGATGGTTTTGCCCAGGATCTGCTCACGCGGGAGATCGAGCAGACGGCAGCCTGCCTCGTTCACCTCGGTGTAGCGGCCGCTGAGATCCGCCACGAAGATGCCGTGCGGCGCATACTCGACGAGCTCGGAGATGCGCGCGCGCCTGGTTTCAGCCGTGCGATGGGTGCGCTCGAGAGGTAGCGCCGTGTTCAAGACGAGCAGCACGGCGAGAAACACGGCGACCACGTTGCCTGCGGCCAAGATGAGCGGCAGGTCGGTGAGGCCTATCGCGCGCGCGAAGGCGAGCACGAGCACACCCAAGAGCGGGCCCACCAACACTGCCGCGAGGGTAAGCCTGCGCAGCAAGACGCCGCCTGGTCCATTCGAGGTCGCAAGCTGCATCACGCCGACATCGGGTCGCGCGAGGAGCGCGGCACTGCCGATGCTGAAGAGAGCAAGCGCGGTGGGCAGCGCTACCCCGATCACGAAGGAGCCCGTGAGCTCGTAAAGTGCACCAGTGCCAAAAACGTGCCCCACCAGGCTGACGAACGAAACGAAGATGGCGAGTAGGCTCAACCCCTCGCGTGGCACGACCCCGCGCAGGGAGCGCATGTCGAAGACGAGCAGCGCCGCGCCGAGGACGGCGAGCGCAATTGCCGTCAGGGGTGAGGGGCGGCCCGGGTATGGGCCTTGGGCGGGTGTCTTCGCATGCTGAAGGTCGATGCCGAGATCGAGCGAAAACAAGTACTCGGCCATGATCAACGCCGCGAAAACGAGGACGCTGGCAGCGAGCAGCATAGACCCCGCACGCTCGGCACGCGCCACCGCGGGGTGGCGGCGCAGGGCCACGCCGGCGGCGCTGAGGATGATCATGATGGCGGCGGTCACCGTCATCCGAGGCCGTCCGGGGACCATCGTGTCGAGGGCCTCGAGGTCGAAGACGTGCCCGATGAGCCCGAGGACCCCGAGCAAGGCGGCAAAGGCGCTGAGTCCCAAGACGAGCTGCGGTACGCGTGTGCGGGTGAACATGATCGCGCTCACGACGAGCTAGCTTGGGCGGGTGGGCTCCCTTGCACGCGCGCCTGGATCAGCGGCAAGAGCTGGTCGATGCGGAAGGGCTTGTCGATGCGCCGGCCCTCCATG
>CAYNOM010001135.1:0-2223 GCA_964398415.1 uncultured Polyangiales bacterium
CCGGGGCGGGTGCGGAAGCGCCGGGATGGATGCGGGTGGAATGGCCCCGAAACAGTGGACGGTGTCTTGGTAACGTCTTGGCCCGGGTCCTTCCCGATTCTCTCCGAGTGGAGACGTACCGAGGAGCACCAGCAACAGAAGACTAGTCGTGCGAACTCCAGCGGACATCGCTCCTCGCCGAATCCAATCTGCACTGCATCAGGACGCGTGGTGGCATCGAGTCATTTGTATTGGCCGACTCTTCGTGGGCCTCCTCATTCCGCCTTGCGATCACCTCCCAGCGATCATCGGGCCCAACATCTTGCCTCGCCAACTGCAAATCGACGGAGGACTGCCAGACCATCCCCGTCCCGAAGACGAGCCGACATCCCGCGCGGCCACGAACGTACGGACCATATCGACCGCACACGATCCCCCGATACTCAGAGTAGAATCCCTCCTCCTGGACGAAGTCTCGCTCCACTTCCTCGAGCCGGCAGGACCACCCATGGCCAAGATCCCCAACATCGAATGGCCCGTCAGCGATTCGCACCGAGTCGTTCCGTCCAGCCTGCAGCTCCCAATGGACAATCGGTGCAGAGTGCGGTCGCACCGATACTACCTCTGCCGGTCGAATGCTTTCGCACCCGCACGCGAGTGCCATCGCGACGCAACAGACGACGTGCGCGTCGCCCGTCATTTCACTCTCACCGAGATCGGCCGGTTGTATTGCTTCATGAGGGAATCGAACTCGTAGAGTCCCGGATTGAACCCAGAATAATCAGCAAATTCCACGCATCCGTGGGTATCGCGCTCCATGCCGCCGTGAATGTGGAACCCGCCGGTGCGGCCGGCGCGCCGAATCGCGACCTACTCCTCTGGTTCAGAACAAGGATATGCGCTTACCACCAGCCGCAATCCCAGCACCGAAACTTGCGCCAGAAATTCAGAGGGAAACGTCAAGGACGCAGGTCGTATCCCTTGAACCTCGAGACTGAAGTCGATACTCCCCATGGCCCCCTCCTCAAGTAGCGGCCTGAGACGTGTCGACAGTGCCATTAGAACAGTCGATGCTGTGGCGATGGCATCGCCATGGGCTTCCTCTGCCGCAACAAGCATGTTGAAGCCAGACGACCTCTCGGGAGCGTTTCCAAAGCGTCGTTCGCCGCGTCGCCAAATCGCTTCGAGTCGTTCCGGCGGGAGCCACTGCAAACAAGCATCTATGTCGATGTCGTGACCAGACATTCTGAGAATCGCGACCATGGCCTCTTACCTATCATGCTTCAGGACAACTTGGCTCACACAGGGACGGGCTGAACCGACTCGTGAAACGTGGTGGCACCCTCGGCCGCGCGACACTTGGCCCAGCTTTCGGCGTCCGAGGTGCTGCTCAGCGACGCGTTCGTCTTGGGCATGGGCGGCTTTGCGCTGTCGGCGTTTCACCGCGCGGGGCCCTGGCTCGTGGCGATGTGCCTGGCCGTCGCGTTCAGGGGGGCGCTGCTTCCAGACTGGATCGACGATCTGTTCATCGCGCTCTCGGTGTTCGTGCCGCTCGCCGTGCTCCTGCTCGGTCGGGACGTGACGCGCAGGGGCGAAGGGTAGAGTGCCCCGACATCGCTACGCGTTCTGCTCGCTCACCTGCTCGTTGAGGGTCCACAGATCGTACAGGTACCCGATGCCGAAGAGGCCGCCGCTCACCAGATACAGAAGGCCGGTGATCCACTTGCCGAGGTAGAAACGGTGCACACCGAAAAGGCCGAGGAAGGTGAGCAGGATCCAAGCGATCGTGTAATCGAGGCGTCCGGTCCGATAGCGACGCTCTGCGCTTCGTTCGAGGCCCGGCATCAGGAACAGATCGATCAGCCAGCCGACCCCGAGCAACCCCAGCGTGACGAACCAGATCGTGCCGCTCACCGGCCTGCCGAAGTAGAAGCGGTGCGCGCCCGTGAAGCCGAACAACCACAGGATGTAGCCCACGAGCAGGCTGTGGGTGTCGTTTTGCATGCCCCTAGCTTGGCGTGTCGAGCGCGTAAGTCGATGTCACGCCGTGACGCCTGCGTTGCGGTGCGAACGCTGGCTGCGCGCCGCGTCGCCTGTCACGGTTCCAGTGCGGTCTCGCGGTCTCGAGGTGACGGGCCGCAAACCAGGGCGAAGCCGCCGATGCGCACGCCATTGAGAAAGTCGCCGGTGTCACGACGAAAGTCGTCGAGGAGGGTGCGCTCGGCGCTCTCGAGCGCGTTGGTC
>CAYNOM010001136.1:0-2221 GCA_964398415.1 uncultured Polyangiales bacterium
GCTTCTCGCCCGTGGGGCTCTCGACGCCGAGGATGAGCATGTGCTCGGCGAGCCAGCCCTCCTTCTGGCCGAGGTAGGAGCCGATGCGCAGCGCGAGGCACTTCTTGCCGAGCAGCACGTTGCCGCCGTAGCCCGAGCCCACGGACCAGATGGTGTTGTCCTGCGGGAAGTGGCAGATGAAGCGGCGATCGGGGTTGATGTCGAGGGTCGAGTGAAGCCCGCGATTGAAGTCGTCGCTGTCACCGAGCATGTCGAAGGCAGCCTTGCCCATGCGCGTCATGATCCGCATGTTCAGCACGACGTAGACGCTGTCGGTGATCTCGACGCCCACCTTCGACATGGGGGAGCCGACGGGACCCATGACGTAGGGGATGACGAACATCGTGCGGCCCTTCATGGAGCCGTCGAACATGGCACCGAGCTTCTTGTAGGCCTCGTCGGGCGCCATCCAGTTGTTGGTGGGGCCGGCCTCGTCCTTGGTGGGCGTGCAGATGAACGTGAGGTGCTCGACGCGAGCGACGTCGTTCGGATTGCTGCGGCTGTAATAGCAGCCTGGCAGCTTGTCCTGATTGAGGGGCTCGAGGACACCCTGGGCGACCGCTAGCTCGGTCAGCCGCTTCTTCTCCTCTTCGCTGCCGTCGCACCAAACGATCTGTTCGGGCTTGGTCAGCTTCGCCATCTCATTGACCCACGACAGGACGTGGGAATTCTTGGTCAATTGCGTCGTCGTCATCGCGTCACGGCTCCAGGTCAGGGCTGAAGGTGCCCTCTCGACATACGCGCGCCGTAGCCGCATCCCCATCGAGGTGTCATGGAAATCACACCCTCAACCGGGTGAGCATGCGACGTGCGGGGTTCGGGTGTAGCGCAAAGGCTTCGACAGCGCACCCTGCTGAGAGGGAACTCATGGCCCGCCCCGCGAGGAAGCCAGAAAGCGCGACCGGATCCTGTGCAGGGTCGGTGCTTGCTCCCCTGTGCGGCGCCATTATCCTGCCTCGCCATGGCACGAGTCAGCCTGCCCCTGAGCAGTCACGACGCGGGCGGCGACGGGTCAGGCTCGGGCGCTGCCGAGGGCGCCGCGTTTCGCGAGCAACTCGCGGGGGCGATCACCGATCTCGATGCGCTCGAGCGCGTGCTCACGCTGACCGACGAAGAACGGGCCGGCACCGAACGCGCCCTGTCGGGCGGCTTTCCGCTCTCGATCACGCCCTACTACGCGAGCTTGATCGATCCTCACGACCCCGAGTGCCCGATCCGCCGACAGTGCGTGCCGCGCATCGAAGAGGCTCACGAGGTGCCCGGCGACCTGCGCGATCCCCTCGGCGAGGAGCAAAACGAGGCCGCGCCACACCTCGTGCAGCGCTATCCCGACCGGGCGCTGCTCATCGCCACCGATCGCTGTTCGGTGTACTGCCGCTTCTGCACGCGCTCGCGCATGGTCGGTCATGGCGGGGGCACGCGCTCGCTCGCCCACCTCGAGCCGGCGTTCGCCTATTTGCGCGCCCACCCCGAGGTGCAAGAGGTCATCATCTCCGGGGGCGACCCGTTGATCATGAGCGATGCGCGCCTCGCGCAGCTGCTTTCGGCGCTGGCAGCGATCGAGAGCATCGGTGACGTGCGCCTCGCCTCACGCATGCCCGTGACGCTGCCGCACCGCATCACGCCGAGCTTGTGTCGCGCCCTGCGCACGCACCCGTGCCTGTGGCTGATGACCCACTTCAACCATCCCAAAGAGCTCACGCCCGAGGCCAAGCGCGCCTGCGCGCTGCTCGCCGATCACGGCATCCCGGTCATGAACCACACGGTGCTCCTGCGCGGCGTCAACGATGACCCACGCACGCTCGAGCTCTTGTTCCGCGGGCTCGTGCGCATGCGCGTCAGACCTTACTATTTGCTTCAGGCCGACCCGGTGCGCGGCACGGGCCACCTGCGCACGTCGATCGCCACCGGCGTCGCGATCATGGAGACGCTACAGGGGCGGCTCAGCGGCATCGCCCTGCCGAAGTACATCGTCGACACGCCCCACGGCCGCGGCAAGGTGCCCCTGACACCCGACTACGTGGTCGGGCATCGCGACGGGGTCACCACCCTCCGCACGTTTCGCGGCGAGCTCGTCGATTACGTCGACCCGCCTGCGTGAGCTCCCCCAGTTCGAGCCCCATCCGCACCTCCGCGACTTGTGGCCGGCCACACTGGATTCGCCGCCACCATAAAAGACTGC
>CAYNOM010001137.1:0-2215 GCA_964398415.1 uncultured Polyangiales bacterium
GACATCATCGCCACACGCGCGACGTTCACAAGAAGGACGAAGCCGATGATGTTCACAGTCCAAGCCACCGCGCGCCGTGTCGCAAAGGGGGCAAGCACGAGGGCAATTGTGCCGCTCACGATGTCTAGGTTTGCTCCCGTCCAAGTCATCGTCTGCGGAATGGTGCCTTGTTCGCTCCAGGCGTGAAGCACGAGCTCGAGCGGTAGTCGGAAGGCTTGAAACCCAACGAGGGCGGCGAGCGGCAAGTCGCTCGCAAGGCGGCGCCCAGCAGAAGAGAGCGCGAACGCGATGGCCACCCCATTGAGCGCTGCGAATGTGATGGGCACGAGCGGAAACGGACGCGCATCGATGATTTGCGCGTTCACGAACAGCGAAAACACGCCCAGCCAGAGCGCACAACCGAGCGCGAAGCGCAGCGTCACTCGTCGCGCCACAACGGCTCCGGCTTCAGCATGCGCCGCCACATAGGTTCCGTAGATGTAGGCCGCGATCACGAACGCGACGATGAGCAGAAACGCCAACACCGATCCAGGGCTTGCAGGCGTCAAGGGCATGGCTCCTCCTCGCTACGTTGTAGCGTGCGCCATTGGGCGGGTGTTGTGCCCTTCGCTGCCGATCTTTACGAGGGGATGGCGCCCTCGCCTGCCCCTGCCGGGGTGACCATGCCGTGCAACGAGTTGCCCGCGGGCTAGTGTCGCGCCCATGGATAGGAAACAGGTTTCACGCGTTGCTGTCTTGAGTGTCCTCTGCTGCGCTTGCCAGGGAGGCGCCGCACTCGAGGAGTCGTCCGAGCCGACCGTGGCGGGTGCTCGCCCGGAGAGGCCCTCAGGCGAGGACCTGCCCGAGCTCTGTGCAGCTCGGTGCGCACTGGGAGAGGAGTCCTGTGTGGGCGACGGGGTCGCGCCGACCTGCAGTGTGGGCTGCGAAAAAGTCGCGTCCGATGCGCCAGCTTGTCTCGAGGTCTGGCGCGCGTTGCTGCTCTGCCAGTGGGACGAGATCACACCGTCCTGTGAGCCGAGCAGCTTTGGCACAGGAGGGGCTTGCCTCGCCGAGTTTGATGCGTTCGACAACTGCTACTCCGAGGCGACCCGCACGCCGGGCGACCCTGATCCGGGAATCGAAGACGGAGGGGCCGAACCGGATCCATTTCAGGAGCAAGTCGAGCTGGCCAGCGAGCTATGCGATCAGCAATGCGAGTGGCGAGTTGCCAATGACTGCACGACCGTGTGCGGGAGCGAGTGTCTGCAGGGGTTTGGTTTTGCTGCGGGCGGTGGCTGCGAGCAGCAGTGGCTCGACTACATCAGTTGTGAAAACGAGTTCAGGACGATGTGCGGGACAAGTTTCGAACCGGCCCCGCCTCCCAGCGAGTGTGAAGCGTCTTGGCGGCTCCTTGACGCATGCTGGTAGGCTCTCGCCGCATGCTGCTTTGCGAGAGGCGAAGTGGCATGTGGGCACATACATGGGCGGCGAATGGGAACTCGATCTTCGGATATCAGGCCGTCCCTGCTGGGCTTCCTTGTTGGTTTTGCTTGCTACACCGCTGTGACGGTGGCGCAGGCCGTATACCCGAGTTTGGACCTAGTACCCGTGCTCGGATGGGGCCCGTACCTTGCCGCCATGGCGGCCATCCGCGGTCTGCCCGCGGGCTATTTGGCGGCGCGGCATCCCAGATCGCAGGGCCTCAGGTCTTCGGCCATGACCAGCCTGCCCTGGCTCGGATTGTGCCTGTGGTTGCTGATCACGGAGTATCCCCGGCAAGATCAGATCGCGACGAGTTCTTTTGTTGCCGTTGCTGATGTTGGATTCGCCATCATCGGTGGGCTTCTCGCCAAGCGGTGGCGGAGGCACTGATCGCGTGACCCGCTTTCCATCTTGGCGACGCGCGACTGACTGGAGCCCGATTGCTCTGGGTGATTCTAGGCTTCGCTAAGTGAACGTTAGCGAAGTTCTAGGGTCTGACAGAAGGGGTCAGCTCGCGAGCTTGGTCGCCCAAGCTTTTTGAGCGTCGGACAGACGCGCTGCAGGATCCATCGAGATGACGGCGAGCTGCGCTACGAGCATCGCCTCCGGGGCGCGGTCACCGCGCTTGATCTTCGAGAGGTAGCCGGGCGAGAGGCCGATAGCGCGTTCGACTTCGCTCTGCCGCACACCAGCGGCGTCGATGCGTTCGAGTGCTCGCTGCGCGATGGCCGCCAGCTCGGCCCGAAAGGCCTGC
>CAYNOM010001138.1:0-2215 GCA_964398415.1 uncultured Polyangiales bacterium
CGATCTCGGTCTCGCATGGGACGGCGACTTCGATCGTTGCTTCTTCTTCGACGGTGAGGGCGCGTTCATCGAGGGCTACTACATGGTGGGCCTGCTCGCCGAAGAGCTTCTGCAACGCTCGAAAGGCGCCGCAGTCATCCATGACCCGCGCCTCGTGTGGAACACCGTCGAGATGGTCGAGGCCGCGGGCGGCAGAGCGGTCATGTCGAAGACCGGACACGCCTTCATCAAAGAACGCATGCGCAAAGAAGACGCCGTCTACGGAGGCGAGATGAGTGCGCATCACTACTTCAGAGACTTCGCGTATTGCGATTCTGGGATGATTCCGTGGCTCCTCGTCGCGAACGTCATGGGCCGCACGGGCAAGTCCCTCAAGCAACTCGTCGTCGAGCGCATGGCGCGATTCCCGTGCTCGGGCGAAATCAATCGCAAGGTCGCCGATGGCGCCGCTGCCATCGCGCGGGTGAAGGCCCTGCTCGAGCCACTCAAGCCACAGATCGACACCACCGATGGGCTCTCGTTCACGTTCGCCGACTGGCGCGCGAATGTGCGCATGTCGAACACCGAGCCGACATTGCGGCTCAACGTCGAGACACGTGGGAATCCAGCGCTGCTCGAAGAGAAGACAAGCGCGCTCTTGGCGGCGATCGAGGCGCGGTGATGAACGACGGGGGGGGCGCTCGTCCTTGGCGATTAAGCGCGCTCAGCTCACCAGGGGCACGGCGCATCATCGACCTCGTCACAGTGTCCGCTTCGACTCTCGTTGTGGCGCAGTACGGCTTTTATGCGGCCGCGTTGCTCACCTATCCACACGATTGGGGTCAAGACGAAGGACTCTTCTTAGACTACGCACGCCGCCTCGTGATCGCTCCCGCCACGCTCTATCCGCCTGAGGTCGGGAGTGTGCCGAGCCCATCATACTGGACACCGCTCTTTCCGGCGCTGCTCGCACCGTTTGTCGCCCTGTCGTCGGAGCCTCTCTTCTGGGCCCGCGCTGCCGTGTGTGGTGTCGCGGCGTGCATGCTGTCGCTGGTCGCGCTCTTGTCGTCGAGACACCGGCCTATCATCGGCCTCGCGGTTGTCGCACTCCTCGTGTCACCGATGCCCGCGTTCTATTTGTTCGTGCGCATGGACACACTCATGTTCGCGGGCTGGCTCGCGGCCGCCTACATCGTGCTTCCCTCGGAACGCATGAAGACGCTGTCGTGGCGGCGTACCGTGGCGGGGAGCGTTGCCATTACATTGGCAATCCTTGCGAAACAGACCGCGTTTCTCCTCACGGCACCTCTCGTCATCGTCTGGCTGTTTTTTGACAAGAGAAGCTTCGCGCGCCTCGCAACCTCGACGGTCGCCCTCGGTCTCGTGTGCCTCATCGCGCTGCAGGTCGTCACGGCAGGGGGGTTCCTTTCGAATACAGTTACATTTTGGCTCGGGCATCCTTCTCTGCCCGGGAATGCCATGCGCCTCTTCTCCGCGCTCACGAACTCGCACGCAGCGCTGCTCGTGGTCGCGCTGATCGGCATCGGCATCGGTCTCAAGTCTGGAAATCTCAGACGAGACGCGTCGTGGTCACTCGTCATCGGTGGAGTCTCTTTTCTGCCGATGTTGACGAAGTTCGGCGCGGGCTATCACTACGGTCTCCCCCTCGCGATCGCGCTCGCCATCGTGAGCGCTCGCGGATTCGCCAACCACGCACGTGCCGGGGGTGCGGCGGCAGCGCTCCTCGCTTTCTCCACGGCAGTCACGGTGCCTGTGGCGCCGCCAACCGACGAAGACGACGCCACTGCTGCAGAATTCTATCGTCTCGTGCGGATGCTCTCCGATGACGGCCCGGTCTTCTCCTCGATCAGCATGCACGCGAGCTTTGTCGCGGGTGACGCCGTCGAGGTCGAAACGTCGACGCTCGGCTACATCGCGATGGTCGACCCCTTCCATCCGCTCATCGCCGAAATTGAGCGGCGCACACGCGAGGGCCACTACGCGCTGTTCATCTCCGCTCCACATTGGACGGCCACATCGCCGGCCATCAGCGCGGCCCTCGTGTCGACGTATCGCCCTCTGGCGGCGTGCACCCTTCGTTATGCGTCAGCAAGCCACGAGCTTGTGCTCTTCGTGCGCCGCGATCTCTTTACGACGTACACGCCACAACACACAGCTCGCTGCAGACGCCTCGATGAGGTCCCGCCCATTCTCACTCAGGTCGCCGTTGCACACG
>CAYNOM010001139.1:0-2210 GCA_964398415.1 uncultured Polyangiales bacterium
CAGCCCGCCCCGCTCATCGAGTCCGCCCTACCAGAGCTGTCTCCGGGTGCCATCCGCATCCCGCAGGAAGAACCGCGGCGCTCCGCCCGACCACGGATCCCGCCCATCTCCCGCCGACAGCCGGAACGAGTGAACAGGCACGGAAATCGCGCTCGATGCCACCCAGCTCTCCCCGAGCTCGTCCGGCCAGTGTCGGGGAGCCGCCAACGCCCCCTCTACGGCGCGAACTGTCCACTGGGAGAACGACAACTGGCTGTTCTCCAGACGTCGAACCGCACCCTCAATCTCTTGGCTCTCCTAAACGAGGTGTAGGTGGTTCGAGGGGGTCGATTCGTCGCTTGGTGGCCGCGGGCGGCATCCAGACGGCCCGGGGCGCGGTCGGTTCGGTCGTGGGTTGAGCGTACAGGCTCCACCAGCGGCGTCCAGGGGGCTGGGGACGGGAGTCCCCAGTTAGGCGCCCGGCCGCGCAGCGGCCGGAACAGCGCCGTAGGAGCGTGACGGGCCGGGTGCGGACGCACCCGGCTCTGCTTCGGGAGAGCGCGGCAGCGACGAGCCGGCACCCCGAGGACGGCGCGATGGCAGGGGCTCCCGACCGCGAGACGAAGCGCGCTCTCCCCCTCCAAGGACCCGAGTTCCGGTTGCGGTGCGCGGGACCGTACAGGAAAAAGCGCACTGACCGCGTCGAGCTTGCTTGGTGGCACTCGACGCAACGGGCTCGTTTGCAGGAGGACCGATCAGTGCGCGTCACCACACTACTCAAGAGGCTTCTCAACCTCCAGGGGCTCCGGGTGACCGGGGTCCGGTTCGAGGGCGACGCGATGTTCATCGCGATCCACCGGACGTTTCGGAAGTTGACCTGCCCGCACTGCGGGTGCAGCAAGACGGGCCGTGAGTCCAAGGGGGTGCGGGCCTGGCGCCACCTGGGCGTGTGGGGCAAGAAGGTCTTCCTCGAGGGCGAGATCCGCCGGCTGCGCTGCGACGCCTGCGACCGCACCGTGACCGAGGCGGTCCCGTGGGCGCGGCACGGAAGCAACTTCACGCGCTCGTTCGAGGACGCCGTCGGGCTCATGGCGCAGAAGCTGGACAAGACCGCGGTGGCGCTCCTGTTCGGGATCGCGTGGGTCACCGTCGGCAAGATCGCGGAGCGCGTGGTCGCCGAGCTGCTGGACCCCGAACGCCTGCGTGGGCTACGCCGGATCGGCGTGGACGAGATCAGCTTCCGCAAGCGCCACCGCTACCTGACGGTGGTCACCGATCACGCCACCGGTCGCGTCGTCTGGGTCGCCGAGGGAAGGAGCAGCGCGGTCCTCAAGGGGTTCTTCGAGGGACTCGGCCCCGAGGCCTGCGCTGCGATCGAGATCGTGACGATGGACATGTCCGCGGCGTACCGGAAGGCCGTGCAGGAGGCAGTGCCCGATGCGCAGATCGCCTACGACCACTTCCACATCGCCCAGCTCGCGCACAAGGCGCTGAACGAGGTCCGGTGCGGGCTCGCGCGGGACGCCAAGAACGCGGGCTCGGAAGAGGCGGAGACGATCAAGAACATGCGCTGGCCGACACTCCACCGCGGAGACTCCGTCCCCGAGAAGCACCTCGACCTGCTCGCGGCGCTCCGACCCGATCAGCCTCTCGGGCGCGCCTACCTCCTCAAGGAATCGCTGCTCGATGTGCTCGGCGGACTCGTCCCCTGCGACGACCCGCTCGAACCAGTCAAGCGATGGACGGCAAGGGCCTCCCGCTCCCGCCTCGCTCCCTTCGTCAGGCTCAGCCGCACCATCCGCGGCTGCTTCGATGGCATCCGCGCCTTCCTCGAGCACCGCGTCACCAACGCCCTGGCCGAGGGCACCAACAACAAGATCCGACTGCTCAGCCACCGCGCCTACGGCTTCCACTCCGCCGCTCCGCTGATCGCCACGATCTACCTCTGCTGCGGTGGGATTGGACTTCCCGACCTACAGCTGCTTTAGGAGAACCGCCTGAGCGCCGAAGCCGACGACGAGCGCTACCACGGAAGGGTGCGGTGATGTGAAGGTCACGAGGAGGAGCGTCAAGCAGTAGTAGGCCGCGATGAGCGCGACGCTCGCGGCCAGAATCGCAAGACACCAACGAGTTGCTGTTGCTCTGCTCACGGTCACCCCCTGATTTGCGTTCCTATAACTTGTTGCCGCTCAGCCGCGGCCCGAAGGGCCGTCGGCTGCTGCGGCGAGTTA
>CAYNOM010001140.1:0-2207 GCA_964398415.1 uncultured Polyangiales bacterium
CGCCTCCGCCTCCTGCAGGCTGCGGGCGAGTATGCGCCTTATCTCGCGGCCTACATTCCCTCGCTCAGGCCCGTGCTCGGGCAGCCGGCCGAGCTCTCGCGTTCGGATGTCGGCCCGGAGCTGCTCTACGACGCGATCGCCCACACACTCGCGGGTCTATCGGAACGTCACGCGGTGGGCCTGATCGTGGTGGAGGACGCGGAGTGCCTCGATTCCGCGAGTCTCAAGGTGCTGAGGCGGCTCGCACACCGCGCCAAGGAAGCGCACTTTCTCGTGGTGTGCGCCATCGAGGGTGAGGACCTCAGCCTGCACGACGAGCTCTCGCGTCATTTGGAGGGGCATGTCGATGCGGAGATTGCGCTCGGTTCGCTCGGTGACGCCGAGCTTGCCGCCGTGCTCGATGCCCATCTCGGCGGAACGCGCATCGATGGCGAGGTCGTCCAGTTCATCGTCCTGCGAAGCCACGGTAGCCCACGCCTCTTGATCGAGCTCACTGATACCCTCATGTCCGAGGGCGCGGTCGTGCTGCGTGAGGGGGCATTCAGGCTGGAGCGGGAGGCGCTCGTGTCGCTCTCGCTGCCCGAGGATGCCTCCGAGTTGTTCCTGGCGCGTGCGCGAACCCTGCCTGAGCCGCAGTTCCGTGTGCTCAGGGCAGCGTCGGTGCTGGGGATGGTCTTCGACGTCGCGAGTCTCGCGGCTGTCGCGGACAGGTCACAGCGCGAGCTCTACGATCGGCTCGAGCAGGTCGTCGAAGAGCGCCTCCTCGAGCATGCGGACGGGCGTCGCTACGCGTTCGTCGACGAGCGCCTCAGATCCTGGCTCTACGAGCAGCTCGACCCGAAGCGCCGCGCAGCGATGCATCGGGAGGCAGCCCGCCTCGCGCGGAGGGAACCGGGCGAGGATGCGCTCTTTGCGGCCGCGCGCCATGGCTTCGCGGGCCTCGATGCAGACACCGCAGCGGATGCGTACGCGGCGAACCTCGCAGCCGGCACGCTGTCGCTCGCGCGCAACGCTACGCGCGAGGCCATCGCCTTCTTGGAGCAGGCACGCCGCGTGACCGAGGCCTTCGACGTCACGCCGGGTTATGAGCTTTGGAAGCACCTGGCCGAAGCTTACGCGCAGGGCGGTCGAATGGAGCGCACCTTCGAGCTCCTCGCGCGCGCCCTTCAGATCTGCGGCGTCCCACTCGAGCGTGCGCGCATGCGGATGCGCCTGGCTGAGCTGCGCATCCAAGCAAACTTCGACGTGGCGTCGGCGACGCCCGAGCTCGAGAGGGCCTACGAGGAGCTCGGCCTCCGCATGCCACGGAACTCTCCCGTGGGCTTTCTCTGGTTCCTCTTCTACGGAGTCGTCGCGACCTTCATGAGCTTCACGGGTCTCGGCGTCGGCATGGCGCGCGACAAGGCCCGAGCCGCGCTTCTGTTCGATCTGCTCGAGCTGACCTCGAAGTGGGCCTACTTCTCGAATCGCTTTTTCGTCCTGGTTTCTTTGGCCTTCCGCATGCTCTACGTGGGTCTGACGGTGGGACGCTCTGAGACCATGGCGTTCGCCTGCGCTGCGCACGGCGCTACCTGCGCGAACATGGGCTTTCCCCCGTGGCTCGAGGAGCGCTATCAGCGACAGGCTCGAGAGCTTGCGCGAGACCTTGGTGATAGAGCCCTCGAAGCGCGCGTCGAATACTGGCGCTGCGTCGCGCTCGCCCAGCGTGGGCGGTTCGTGGAGCAGGCGGCGGCGCTCGATGCGCTCCTCGCACAGCACAGCCGCTGGTTCGACATTGCCGACCTGTTCTTCGCCTACGTCGACCTCAACCTCTCTTACGGTCACCGAGGGCATGCCAGTGCCGCGACCCGCGTGATGCGGCGCTGCCTCGTGCAGATCTCCGAGCGCGCCGGCGACGACGTCTCCGAAGCGCTCTCCTGCCGTGAGGTACTGGCCGGGGCGGAGATCTTACTGAGCCGTCCCGCGGAGGGCATCGCCCTGCTGCGTGAGCGCCTCGAGACCGCTCTCGATCCCGAGAAGGACAGCTTCCTTTGGTTTCAGGTCTGGTATGTGGCGCTCGGCGTTCGCATCGAGACCTTCGACCACGAGCACTACGACGAGTGCATCGCCAACGCCGATCGCGCGAATCGAAACCCGATGACCGCGGGCTGGCAGTTTGGCTACTATTGGGTGTGCAAGGGGATTGCCAGGCTCGAGCAGTGCTTTCT
>CAYNOM010001141.1:0-2207 GCA_964398415.1 uncultured Polyangiales bacterium
CTCGTACGTCGAGGCGTGCTGCGAGGCCATTTCGGAAAAGGGCTCAGGTCCCTGGCTGCTGCTCGACCCCCGCGGGACCGATCCGCAGATGGCTCAGCTCGGACGCGAGATCTTTCTCAAGCTGCTCGACCCCTGGCAGGACCAGCTCGGCGCCTTTCTCGGCGTGTCGAACCGCCGGGCATCCCACCTCTTGTGGATCATCGTGACCACGGGACGCGCGGCGCTCGGAGGCTGGATCGAGGGAACGGTGTCGCGCAAGCAAGCCGTTCGGGACGCCACCGTGGTCGTGATCGCGCTGCTCCGCGTGCTCGCTGTCCGGTGAGCGCGCGCCGAGCGCCAGGCGGGTAGGCCGCCGCTGCGCGATTCTAGGCGCGAACCATGCCGGCCCGGGCCGTGCGCGGTATGCTCGCCGGCCCATGGCCGAGGACATCCCGAAGTACCGCTACGACGCCGCTCTGGCGGCTGACATCGAAACCCGCTGGCAGAAGCACTGGGACGAGCAGCAGACGTTCCGGCAGCCCAATCCCGGCGAAGCCGGCTTCGATGAAAAGAAGCCCAAATTCTACTGCCTCGATATGTTCCCGTACCCGAGCGGAGCGGGCCTGCACGTCGGCCATCCCGAGGGCTACACGGCCACCGACATTCTGTGCCGCTACAAGCGCATGCAGGGCTTCAACGTCCTGCACCCCATGGGCTGGGATGCCTTCGGCTTGCCTGCCGAGCAGTACGCCATCCAAACCGGCGTGCATCCTGCGCTCACGACGAAGAAGGCCATCGACAACTTCCGCCGCCAGCTCAAGCGCTTCGGCTTCAGCTACGACTGGAGTCGCGAATTCGGCACGATCGATCCCGACTACTACAAGTGGACGCAGTGGATCTTCGTGCAGATCTACGAGAGCTGGTTCGACGTCGAAAAGCAGAAGGCCCGTCCCATGCGAGAGCTGGTGGACGAGCTCGAAAAGGGCCTGCGCCCCGTGCGCTTCAACCCGGACGCCGCGGAGATCAGCGCCGAAGACAAGGAGCGCGACCTCGGGGCCTTTGGCGAGCTCAGCGACGCGCTGCGGCATCGCATCTTGAACAGCTATCGCCTGGCCTACCTGGCCGAGCAGACCGTCAATTGGTGCCCCAAGCTCGGCACCGCGCTGGCGAACGAAGAGGTCATCGACGGACGCAGCGAACGCGGCGGCTTCCCCGTGTTCCGAAAGCCCCTCAGGCAGTGGCTGTTCCGCATCACCGCCTACGGCCTGAGGCTGCTCGACGGGCTCAAAGACGTCGACTGGCCCGAATCGACGCGCGCCAAGCAGACCACCTGGATCGGCTACAGCGAGGGCGCGGAGGTGTCGTTCATGCTCGAGGCGAAGGTCGGCGCCACGGAGCGGCTTCGCGTGTTCACGACGCGCCCCGACACCCTGTTCGGCGCAACCTACATGGTCGTGTCGCCCGAGCATCCGTTCGTCGACGCGGTGCTGAAGCAGCCCGCGGCCGAGACCGACCGCGACAAGCTCGAGGCGTACGTGCGCGATGCGCGCAACCGCTCCGATCTCGAGCGCCAGCAGAACAAGCAGAAAACCGGCGTCTTCAGCGGCATCTACGCGAAGAACCCGGTCACGGGAGAGCGCGTGCCGGTGTGGGTCGCCGACTACGTGCTGATGGGCTACGGCACCGGCGCGATCATGGCCGTGCCCGCCCACGACGAGCGCGATCACGAGTTTGCCACGTTGTTCGGGCTCGAGATCCGCGAGGTGGTGCGCCCCGCCGACGGCAAGGCCACAGAAGGCTGCTTCTCGGGCGATGGCATCAACGTGAGCTCGAAGAACGACGAGGTCAGCCTCGACGGGCTGCCCACCGCCGAGGCCAAGCGCGTCATCACCGCCTGGCTCGCGCAGAAGGGCCTCGGAAAAAAGAAGCACAACACGAAGCTCAGGGATTGGCTGTTCAGCCGCCAGCGCTACTGGGGCGAGCCCTTCCCGATCGTGTTCGACGAGGCGGGTCACCACCACGCGGTGTCGGTCGACAAGCTGCCCGTGGTGCTGCCCGAGCTCGCCGACTATCAGCCCGAGGAAAGCGAAGATCCCAAACCGCTCTTGGCGAAGGCGCGCGACTGGGTGCAGACGACGGCGGCCGAGTGCGGCATCACGAGCCTCGCGCCCGACAGCGTGTTGACACGCGAGACCAACACGATGCCCGGCTGGGCCGGCTCCTGCTGG
>CAYNOM010001142.1:0-2206 GCA_964398415.1 uncultured Polyangiales bacterium
GCCGAAGTTCACGGGGTCGACGCGCTCGAAAAACGTCTGGAGCAGGCCGTAGACGGGGTGGTTCGAGCCCACGCAGGTCTTGCAGGTGTCCTTGTCGTACGGCGCAGCGCTCGGATCGGCGATCAAGAGCGGCATGACGCCGGCGATGTCGAGGGGGCTCGTCTTCGTGGTCAACGCGTCGCTGAGATCGCCGCCCACGCCGCTCAGCACGGCCGCGGACACCCCGTTCGCGTAGGGCAGCGCGAGCGCTGCGTGGGTTGCGCCCTGCGAATGGCCAAACAGCGCGATGCGCGACGCGTCGAACTTGGTCGCTTGCCCAAAGGCGCTCGTCGCGGGCTCGTCGACGCCCTTCGCGAAGGCGACGAGCGAGAGCAGATCTGCGCTGCCTTGCGCGACGTTGCCGAGGGCCGCATCGGGGTTGAGGAAGTTGTAGAAGAGCTCGTCCGAGCCACGCGTGCTGCCATTTTTGCGCGAGCCATGTTGGGGCAGGTCGAGGCTGAGCACCGCCGCACCTGCGTCGGCCGCGAACGTGGACAGATCACGCAGGCCCGACTTGAAGCTGCCGCCCGTGCCGTGGGCGTAGATGACGACGGGAAAACCCGCCTCAGGGGCCTCGCTGCGCGGCAGAGACAGGCCAAAGCACACGTCTTCGTTGCGCACCGGCTCGCCCGCGATATCGCCGCCTTGCATCTCGTAGGGGGCCGTACCGCGCTGGAAGATGGGTAGCGAGATGCGACCGTGGATCTCCACAAACTTGTCGTTCGGCGCGTCGCACACCCGCTCTGTGCCGTCGTCGCAGGGCGACTTCACACCGGCGGCGCAGACCGTGACGTCTTTGACCTGTGGGATGGCGCTCTGTGCAGCGATGACCTCAGCGATGCTCGAGAGCGTTTCGCGGGGCTGTTGCGTGGTGAAGACAGCCGCGTTGAGCACATCGTCGGCGGAGAGCTTGTCGGCAGCGACGTAGGCGCGCAGCGGCGCATAGGCGGCGTGCGCCGCGGAGAGCGTCGCGTCGCTCGGCGTCGCCTCGGCGAGCAGGGCATCGAGGTCCTTCGAGCGCGCGAAGGAGCCGCCACCCTTCGGGGTGATGCCGCGCGTCAGCACCACGGCGTAGGTGGTGCCGGGTCGCAGCGGAGAGCCGCTCGCGGTGCGTACGTTGAGCCAGTTCTCGCAGACGTAGGAGGTGACTTGGCCGCTGCTCGTCCCCCAGCTACGCGTGAGGTCGCGTCCGTAGTCGGGCGAATCGGGATCGATGTCGAACAAGAGCACCGTCGACTCGGAGACGGTCGCACCGTCGTAGGCCTTCGAGAAACGGAAGTAGACGACGGGGTTCGTGGCGAAGCCGTCGACCTGCGAGGCGGTGCTCTCGGCGTAGCGCGCGATCACGTCGCCGAGACCGAGCAGGTTGCCTGGCGTCGGAAAGTTGGGACTCGACAGATTGATGCCGGTGGCGGTGCGTCGCACGTCGTTGGGGAAGGGCAGGCGGAAGAAGTCCTTGTCTTCGGCGTTGCCGCGCGGGACGCGGAAGTAGGCCGTCGCCGGTCCCTCGTCCTTCTCGCAGGCGGGGCCCGCCCAGGTCAGCTCTGGGATGGTGTCGGGCAGCGTGATGCACACGGGCTCGGGCAGTCGATCGGACGGTGGCGGACAGAACAGGCCCGCGAGACAGTCCGAGGTGCTGCTACAGGCCGAGCCGAGGTCGCCCGAGCCCGAGGGCGCGCAGGTCTTCGTCAGGCCGGTGTAGCTGCACACGAGCCCGCGCATGCACGCGCCCGTGTCCTCACAGCGTGCGCCCGCGGCCGCGTTGCCCGCCTTCTGGCACGTGCGATCGACTTCGACCGCGCAATACAAGCCCTGCTTGCACTCGGCCGTGGCGTTGCACGTCGCGCCCTCGGTCAGGTCGGAGCTGAAGTCGCACTTGCCCTCGACGCACGACAGGCGCAGCACACCCAAGCACTGATCGCTCGAGCTGCAGTCCTTGCCGAGCGCGCCCATCGTCGGCACGCTGCCATCTTGGCCCAAGCACTCGAGGTCGTCGGGCTGACAGTGGAGCGTCGCGCAATCCTCGCCGGGCGGGCAGTCGATCTTGGGGCTGCCGCCGAGGCTGCAGCCCGCGAGCAGCACGAACGTGGCCCAGGTCGCGCGCGTCACATCACTCCTCATCGCTTTCACCCCTTCGCGGCGCAGCATAACCCAGGGGGCGCCGCGC
>CAYNOM010001143.1:0-2206 GCA_964398415.1 uncultured Polyangiales bacterium
CCGAGATCCTCGCCCACGTGCGCATGGGTAAGGCGGTGGTCGACCCCGAGCACTGCTTGTCTTACCTGGGCCGGCTCTGCGGCTACTGCCACGACGCGTGTCCCTATCCTGGCGAGGCGCTGCGCCTCTTGCCACCGGCGCTGCCCGTCGTGCTCGACGCCTGCGTCGGCTGTGGGCGTTGCGTTGAAGATTGCCCCCAGTCACCGACGGCCATTCGGGTCGAGAGGAGCGTCACGTGATCGAACGCCACAAGCTCGCGCTCGTCGGTGCGCACCGCCCTGGCCCAGGCCACCGCTTCGTGCGGCGCGCCTGCCAGGCGCTCGCGCTGCTTGCGATCGTGGTGGCGCCGTTGCTCGGAGGCTACCAGCGCCTCGATCGCAACTACCTGTCTGCGTGGGATCAGCAGGGTTGGGACCTGCCTCGCGGCGTCCTCGAGCGTCTGCCCGACGGAGGCCTCGCGCGCGAGGCCCACGAGTGGAACGTGCTGCGCGGCGGAGGCACGGCGGTCGAGTACTTCTCCATCCCGATCCTCGATCCCGTCGCGGGTCTCGCGGCCTGGTCGACGCTGCCCTCGGGGACGCGGATCTGGATCGCGTGGGCGTTGCCCATGCTGCTCGCGCTCGTCGCGGGACGCGTGTTTTGTGGCTGGTTTTGCCCCTTCGGCACGCTCGCGCGGCTCACGGAGGGGGCGTTGCGCCTCTTACCCTGGTCTTTACCGCGCTTTGACGTCCCTACGCTAAGGCCCCTGCGCTTCGTGCTGCTCGCGCTCTTCGTGGGCGTCGGCTTCGTGGGCGCGCCCGGATTGCTCTATCTCTTTCTGCCCCACGGCTTTCTGCAGCAGAGCGTCTACGGTCTGTGGTTGATGGGTGGCGGCGGAGCGGCGCTCGGCTGGCTGCTCGGGCTGTGGAGCGCGGGTTTGATCTTCGGCCCGACGCTGTACTGCGCGACGCTGTGCCCCACGGGGGCCGCGCTGTCCGTCGGCAGGCGCCGCAAGCTTACGGTGTTGCAGCTGGCAGTCACCGAGCCCGAGCGTTGTGGGAAGCACTGCGATCTCTGCTCACGCGCCTGCTGGCTTGCGCTCGATCCGGCGCGCGGCGATCCTGGACCCGACTGCGACGGTTGCGCGCGCTGCTTCGAGGTCTGTCCGCGCGACAACCTGCGCCTCGGCTGGCTCGGAAGGCGCGCGAGTCGTGAGCCGTCCGTCCGCGCGACGACGCTGCTGCTCGTCTCGTGCAGTCTGCTCGCGCCCGACCTCGTTCAGGCCGAAGACCGCACCCTACGCCTGCGACCCCGGCTCTTGATGGAGGAGCGGGTCGAGCTCGGTGATGTCTCCGTGGCTCTCGCGCTCGTCGATCGCCGCGACGTGCGCCTCGACGCGGACGATGGGCGCGGCGTGGGCGCGACCACGCTGACCTTGACGATCGCTCGGGGCGTGCGAGGTCCGGCGGACGAGCGGGGTCGGCTGCCGCTGCGAGAGGTCTATACAGGTCCGGTGGTGGTCTCTCTGACCGACGCGAGTGGAGAGACGCATCGTGTGACGCTCGATGCCCCCAACGCGCCCAGCTCGACCCCGCGCCGCGCACTGTATCGACGCGAGCTCGCTTTCGCACCGCGTCCGGGTGACGTGGTGAGCGTGCACGCGATCGAGGGCGTCTTGCCCCGAGCGGTGCGCTTCACCGTTCCCGACTCGCACCCCGCAGCCGATGGCGCGCGCCTGTTGTGGGCGTGGCTCTGGGGCGCGCTCGCGTTCGCGGGCCTCTTGAGCCTATCATTGGGGGTCCAAGTGAAGCGTCCTCCGCTTCGCGGCCCCGCATGACGGATGGGTCAGTGGAGCAGCGTCATCACGCACAAGAAGTGCGAGGCGCTGCCTGCGAGCACGAACCCGTGCCAGATGGCATGGCCGTAGGGTAGGCGACGCCACACGTAAAAGACCACGCCAATGCTGTAGGTGGCGCCCCCGACCATCAACCACGTCAGGCTGTCGTCCGTCATGCTGGCGAGCAGGGGACGGCCCGCGGCGACGACGAGCCAGCCCATCCCCAGGTAGAGCAAGATGCTGATCAGGCGCCGCGACGAGCGCTGCATGAGCTCGAGCACCACGCCAGATGCAGCGAGCACCCAGACCGTCACGAGCAGCGCGAACCCTCGGTTCGAGGTGTCGGTGAGGAGCAGCACGGGCGTATACGTGCCCGCGATCAGCAGGAAG
>CAYNOM010001144.1:0-2205 GCA_964398415.1 uncultured Polyangiales bacterium
GTTGTCGCCAGTGATGATCTCCGGCGCGTCGGTGGCGAACTCGGCGATGCCCTTGAACACGTACTTGGGCGTGTTAGGGGTGAAGTCCGCAATCAGCTTGTTGTAGATCGTCAGGTTCGGCGCCAGCACGAAGAAGTTGTTGATCCCGTGCGCGAGGTGCAGGTAGCTGATGAAAGCCCCCATCAGGCGCGTCTTGCCCACGCCGGTGGCGAGCGCGAAGCACAGGGACGGGAACTCTCGCTCGAAGTCCTGCACCGACGGGAACTCGATGCGAATCGCTTCCAGAGCGGCCGCCACGTCCGCGCCCTTCCTCGGCGGGGCGATCTCGGTTATCCGGTCGAGCAATTCCAGGGACTTGCGCTGCGGCGGCCGCAGCGACAGTCGCCCGGCGATGGCGTTGACGTGCCGGTTCACTCCGGGTCCTCGCTGAACAGCCCTTGCTGGCCCTTCTCCGGCGGCGCTTTGGGGAGGTTCTCCACCTGGAGGCTGTAGTCGTCGTGCCCCCACTCGCAGCGCGACAGCACCTGCTTCGGGATCTTCTTCACCGTGAGATTCGGGTAATCCCCCTTGCCACGGAACGCCGTGCATAGCACCAGGAGCGATCGCTTCGTGCCCACCTCATCGCTCAACTGCTGCAACTGCTCGTGGCTCAGCTTCGCCGTCGTGATGTAGATGAAATCCCGCTCCGTCGAGCGCCCCTGCTGCCAGTACACCGAATCGCTCGGCGCGTAAGTGAACCCCTCCAGCTTGCACAACGCCTCCGCCAGCATTGCGGCGTTGTACTCCTTGTTGATTACCCAGTTTCCCCACTTGTCCTTCTCCAGCAGCGACGGCGCCAGCCGGTAGTAGCGGAACCCCCCGCCGCCCTTCCACCCCACCGCCTCCGTGATCCCGCCCTTGTCTTCCCCATCGATCACCTTCTTCATGCGCGGAATGATGTGCGTATGGCAGTGCTCGCCCAGCTCCACCATGATCCAGCGACGGCCCATTTTGTGGGCGACCGCGCCAGTGGTGCCGGAGCCGGCAAACGAGTCAAGGACGAGGTCGTTGTAATTGGTCGCGATGCTCAATATGCGATGCAGTAATCGCTCTGGCTTTGGCGTAGGAAAGGGCTCAATCCCTGTCAGTAGTTTATTCAGATGATCGCGCTTTGCCTCTTGATTGTGGCCCGCCTCATCAGCTGGCCACCACGTCCGCGGTACTACTCCTTCTTGTACCTCACTCAGATATCGCTTGATGATCGGCATCCCATCCCCATTCGCACCGAAATATGCCCGTCCTTCGGCGCGCGCTGTTTCGAGGGTATCCTTTGAAAAACTCCATCCTCTGCTCGGTGGCGGAACAACAACCCGGCCTGAAGGCAGCGTCACCGGAAACCGAGATCCTTCGCTGGAGCTTTTCGCGGTCCCGTTATCACCCTGAAGCCATGGGCCGCGCGGATCGTTATCAGGATTTCTATATCTGCTGATTTGATCTTCGGACCTCTTCAGAAGATTCCTTTTCTTTGCCCATGCGATCTGATCGCGAACATAAATCAAAATATAGTCATGCGAAGCTGAGAACGTCGTATCACTCCGCCGGCCCTTGTCCTTTTCCCAAACAATGCTGGTTACGTAGTTGGCCCGACCAAATATTTCATCGCAGAGCACTTTCAAATAGTGCGCCTCGTTGTCATCGATGGTGATCCACAATGAACCATCGTCCGATAGCAACCGCCGCATGATCTCTAACCGGTCACGCATCAGCGACAGCCAGAGAGAATGCTCGATACCGTCGTCGTAATGCTCGAACGCACTCCCCGTGTTGTAGGGAGGATCGATGACTACGCACTTCACTTTGCCAGCAAACTCCGTCTCCAATGCCTTGAGCGCGAGTAGGTTGTCACCAAAAATCAACCGATTGTCGTAAATGTCTTTGTCGGCCATGCGATGCGCGGCGTGGCAGGAGCGCTCTGGCACTTCAAGAAGGATGCGCGGCTCTAATTTCGGCCGGTTCTCCTTGCCGATCCAAAAGAGTTCAAGTTTTTGTTTGCTACTCATTGCGGACGCTACCGACACTACCCTCGCGCGCGCACACGTAGACGGTCACGCGCTTGCAATTGCACGCGAATCTCTGTGTAGAGCTGCGCATTCTGATTTTCGCGGTCGGTCAGCTTGATGACCAACGCATAGTCTTCCTCGGCCTTGCAATATGCCTCGCCCCACG
>CAYNOM010001145.1:0-2202 GCA_964398415.1 uncultured Polyangiales bacterium
CCTGACACGAGATCCAAGCGCTCGCGTGATGATCGGCGACAAGGGCGGGCACCCGCAGCGACGGCCACGAGGCGGGGACTTCACGGCCGTCGTGGGAGCGCGTCGGCCTCGAGGGCAGAGACCGCTGCTTCGAAGCGCTCATGAATGTCTCCGCGGTCACTGGCGTCGTCGACGTGTCGACTCGCCGCGGTCATCACCTGCTGAGCCTGCCGGAGGAGCACCCCGCGCCGGGCCTCCTGGGGGCAAAACGGCGCGAGTGTCGCGATGGTCTCCAGGAGCCGGGCTTGAACGGCGACGTCGCCCGTGGAGTGTTGACGGATCTGGTCGAAGGACGCAGTGACGATCCCGTCGAAGTCGGTCGCGTCGAGCAGGACCCTGCCCACTCCTTCACCGTCATGCCGAACGGTAGGGAGATCCGCGCGGGAGGCGACCCGGCTCAGGGCGGCGCCGAGGCGATCGACGCACTGGATCGCCGTTCCTGGGTCGTTGATCCCCGGGGAGAGCGCGCGGAGCGCGATCTCCACCAGCTGATTGATCGCAAACTCGAGGTCCTGGACCGGCGTTCGCCGCGGGCCGATCAGCACCGTCCCTAGAACGCGGGAGGTCGCCGCCCTGGCCGCGTCTTCGTCGAGCGGGTGCGCCGAGCGCACGATCGCGACGGGCTGACCGCGCATGACGAATCTCCCTGGGCGGAGCCTGAGCTGGACGAGGAGGTCGTGCTCCGCGGCGCAGTCGAGGAGCTCCTCGACATCCACGGCTTCGACGTACCCGTCCTCAGGAGCCCTCAGGGTCAGGACCGCAGGTCGTGAGCGCAACAGCGCGTCAAGTTCAGCCGGTGAAGTCCCCGGCCGCTCGTGCACCTCTGGCGAGGGCAGAAACCGCTCGATGGCGGAGTCGAGCTCCTGCGCCACCCGGACGATGACGTTCGCGGCTTGAATGGCGACCGTGATGTGGTGGATGAAGTAGACCAACGCGCCGACGTTCGTGAGCGCGAGCCCGAGGGCGAGCGAGGCCGAGACCTGAGGCACGAAGTCGGGCGAGACGGCCTTCAGCACCAGGAGGCAGTAGACGAACGTGGCGAGGAACGTCCCCAGGACCGCTTGGTTTCCCCGGTCCGTCAGGAAGGTGTAGAGCAGCCCTGGACCCAGCTGAGAGGCGGTCAGCGTGAGCGCAACGATGGTGATGGAGAAGACCAGGCTGACGACACTGATCGTGGAGGCGGCGATCGTAGACAGTAGGGATCGTGCGGCCTGCGCGTCTCCGATCCTCAACCAGCCGTAGGACCCCACGAGGTCGCCGCCGAAGCGAACGTCGAGCTCGATGACCAGGGCTGCCAGGGCGATCGCCGCCGCGACCAGCATGCTGGGCAAGAACCAGTAGCTGGCGCGGAGCCGCTCGTAACCCTGTCTGAAGCGCGCCTCCACGAGCGACTGGCTCAACTCACTCTTCCACGGACCCCGGGCTCGGCGGTCCGTGGCAGTCTACTTGCGATCCGTCAGGACGCTGCCTCGTCGTCTTCCGCCAGCCACGCATTCAGCTTGGCCGAGACGTCCTCGGTCAGCTGGTCCCAGCCGCCCGCCACCAAGGTCGTCAGCTCGTCCAGCTTCCCCTGGAGCGCCTCGACCGACTCCCGACCTTGAGTGCGGCCGACGGCGCGTGCCTCCGCGCGGCTCGCCTCGATCTGGTTGCGCTTCGCTCCGATCCGGTCCTTGAGCTCTTCCTTCGCGCTGAACCCCATGGCTTGGCCTCTTCGCTTCAGGTTGTGAGCGGCACACTCTACTCTCCGCTGAGGGCAGCCGCCACACGCCCGCTGTGCCCGCGCGGGGCGGAGTCGAGCAAGCCTCGTCCCGGGGAGGGCCGCCTGGTCGCCTGGTCGGTCGTCGAGCGTCCCAGCCGACCGGGCCCACAAGGCCGTCTGAGCGAGACGGCCGCATGCAGTTCATGACGTTGCGGGCTCCCGTGGGCGGGCGCAAGAGGGTGTTGCGGAGGGGGCGCGGTCCGATCGCCTCGCGTCGAGGTGAACCCTCACGCCCACCCCGGGCCAAGGGGCCACCCGTCACCCCCGGTGGATCAGAACCTGAACGTCGCGGCGACACCCGACGAGGCGGGCATCTGGGCGGACCTGATGACGTAAACCGCTCCCCCCTTCGTCTCGACGAGCGCTCCGAGCTTGGTCGCCCCGATTGCCACGCCGTCGCTCGA
>CAYNOM010001146.1:0-2200 GCA_964398415.1 uncultured Polyangiales bacterium
GCCCCATGCGCGCCGCGTAGTCAGCCAGCGACGCGGAGCGGAGGACTTGGTAGTCCAACTCTTCCACCGCGGCGGGCAGTGGAAACAACGACATGTCGAGCAGCGCGGCCAAGGAATCTCCCTTGGACCGAGGCTAACTGGGGGCGGTGCGTTTTCCCGGAGGGCTTTGCGTGCGAATTGCCCCGCGGCCCGGCGTTGATGCTTTCGGTGCGTGCGTTGTGATTTGCCCGAACGACGCGTACTCTCTTGGCGGCAGAAGCGAGATCCGCCGTGCGCCCGTTCACTGGTCTACACACGAGTGCAAAGAGCAGCTGGAGTGATAGCCATGGCTGAACCTATCGAGCCACCTCAGATCCCGTCGCGCGAAGACCTTGCGACGGTCGATTGGCGAAGCATGGTCTGCTCCCAGAGCGCGAGTGATTGCCAGGAACTGTGGACGCGGTTGCATATACGTTTCGGCGAAACTACCGAGCCTTCCGAGAGAGCCGTTCAACGACTCATATTGCACGTTGCGGGCCTCGTCGTTCGACTGCGAGGGGGAGGTGGGGAGGTCATCGCTCGCATGCCAGGACTAGGCCCTGAGGACCTGACTCCAGGAGATCTGCAGGTCCTCAATGAGATCGTCGACTACGAGTCGATCGTTCCAGACCTCAGGGCACGAATTCTGGACGTGTTTTTCCTTCACAAGTGGGGTGACCGAGTCCGCTGGCAAGCGACCTCCCAAGCCTACCTGGACGCTGCCAGCAAGCTTTTCGAGGTTGGCCAGACACGGAGTATTTCGGGACTCTTGGCCAGGTCATGGACCCTGGCGGTCAACATGAAGCGCCCGCACGAAAAGGCCGCAGTCACATCCCTCTTGGACCGTCTGCTAAAGACGCGCTCGCAAGACGGCCCCACACCCCAGAGTCTTGCGTTGCTGGAATTTCGCATGCAACTGCCGGACCCAGATTTTGGCGAACTGGCTGCGATCTGCTCGGGGTGGGCGCGGGCGTCCGAGCCGGAGCCGGTTGTCTCCACGTTCACTAGAGAAGCACTTCGTTTGGAAGGAGCATGCTGGCACAAGTGCGGCAAGCCAGTGGAGGCTCGTCGTGCGGCACTTGAATCGGCAGAAACATACGTGCGCGATGCTGATGCCGCTTCCGCCCTACCTCACATGGGGCCGTCGAATGAAGCCCACTTCCTACGCGAGGCGATTCATGCACTTCGAAAACTTGATGGAACGAAGCAGCGTCGAGACCAGCTTCATACCAGAATGCTAGAGGTGCAGAAGCGCATTCCCGAGGGATACAGGCAAATTTGCGGACCGACCGTGAACTTTGATGACGTCGCGAGCGAAGCGGCGAGTTCAGTTCACGATCTGAACCTCAACGACGCCCTACGGACCCTAGCCTCTTTTCCTCTGGTTCCAGACATCGATGATGTCGGCAGAACGGTCGCTGAGCAGAGGCGAGACAGTCCGCTACTGCTACTCATCCCACGGAGCATCACCGACGAAAGAGGACGGGTCATCCAACGTGTCACCTCCACTTTCGATGGAGATTGTGACGACCCGCTGGCCTTGGCTACGACTCATCACGGCCACAACGTCGCGAGAAGTCAACGGGAGCTCGCCGCTATCGCCTACATCACGCCGGCACGTAAGGTGATCGCAGCAGAGCACAACTGCAGCCTGAATGACGTTGTTCGCTTCTTAGCTGAAGCTCCGTTGGTGCCGGATTCCCGCAGGCATTCGCTGTCCGTCGCGCTTCACGCAGGGCTAAAGGGTGACTTCGCGACGTGCGTACAGGTGCTGGTTCCCCAGCTGGAGCACTCGATTCGGGCAGTGATCGAGGCCCGCGGAGGCGAGGTGTCTACAATGGACGATAACGGGGTACAGAACTGGATGACCCTGGGTAGTCTGCTCGACGCTACTGAGGCCAAGTCGACGTTTGGACCAGATATCCTGTTTGCATTGCAGGGAATTCTTGGACGCGATGGTTCGAACCTGCGCAACCAAGTGGCTCATGGGCTCTGCGACGACGCTCAGCTCGCTTCATCAGAGGTCGTCTACCTATGGTGGCTGACTCTGCATCTATGCGTTTTCTGCGCCACAGAGCACCTCGGCGAGACGAGCGAGTGAACTATCCGTGCTCACCCCACCCGAACCCGACTCGCCGCCACGCTCCCCGGCGCCACCGCAAATGCCCCGGTGAACGCTGCC
>CAYNOM010001147.1:0-2196 GCA_964398415.1 uncultured Polyangiales bacterium
TGCGGCCGACACGAGCGGCGGAAGCGGGGCCTACCGGCTCGAGATCCACACGTGCGCGCCGCGTTGGACGAACGACCATCCGCAGACCAACGACCCGGTGCAGGTTAGCTTCGCGACGTCGTGGGATTACGTCTACGGCAACCTCCGGCTTCCGGTGCACAGCGCCTGGCTGCTCGACCTCAACAACCCAGGCGATCACGAAGCGAACCAATGGGACGTCTACCGCTTCAACTGGCCCAGCAGCGGGGGGCCGGTCAGCGGCCTGAAGAGCATCCGAATCGACAAGCAGGGTCGAAATGCTTGGTGTTTCGACCAGTTACGCCTGTACTGGGGACAAGACCTGCTTTTTAGCTGGTCGTCGACCGCTACCCAACCTAGCGCAACCTACGCGCCCGCGCATCCCCGAACCGGCCCCATCGTGCTCGATGACGACGCTGCCGATGCCCCGGCGCCGTTCGTGCGCTTCACGGGCTCGATTTCGAGGTACTCGCCCCAATACCCAAAGGGCCAAGGCAGTCGCTTCGAGATGAAGACGTGCAGCACAGGCGACAGGGGCACCTCGCACATCGTGCACGTGGACATCACGCACGATGGCATCACGGACTCCTTTCTCGTGCCGGCAGCCAACCGCGACGGGGCGGGCGACGTCTTCGTGCTGCCCTTCGAGCGCATCTACCCCACGTATCAAGTGAGCCAGATCCGCGTGCGTGTCAGCGGAAACACCGACCCGCTGTGCATCGATTACGCGCGCATCATCGACACAGTTCCAGAGGTCGTTGGCATGCCCATCGGCGTGGCCTGGGTGGACTACACGGATCGCACCGCGACCCTCTCGAGCTCGCAGACGTACTATCTGGGCCACATGACGTGCGTGGACTCATGCGCCGCCCCCGCTCGCATGGGCTTCAACCTCACGCTCAACACGCGCCACCTCGCGTGCGCAGCGGGCGGCGGCAGCACCGGCGCCGACAACAACTGCAACGGCATCGACGAGAACTGCGACGGCCGCGTCGACGAGGGGTACGTGGGGGCGTGGCGCTCCTGCGGCACTGGACAGTGCGCGAACAGCGTCCAAAACGTGTGCCGAGACGGCAGGGTCGAGTCGCCGCCCTGCGTGCCGCACGCGCCTCAGACCGAGCTGTGCGATTTCGTCGACAACGACTGCGACGGCGCGGTGGACGATGGTTTCCCGCTCGGTAGCTGGTGCAGCGTGGGCGTGGGTATCTGCACACGAGCTGGCATCCACGTCTGCAGCCCCAACGGTCAGGGCGTGATGTGCAGCGCCCAGCCTGCCGCTCCTTCGACCGAGCTGTGCGACGGCGCCGACAACAACTGCAACGGCGCGGTGGACGAGGGCTTCCCGCTCGGCACGGCCTGCAGCGTGGGCCTCGGCGAGTGCGCTCGTTCGGGCAGCAACGTCTGCAGCTCCAACGGACAGAGCGTGATGTGCAACGTGCAGCCGGGCACGCCTGCGGTCGAGATCTGCGACGGCAAGGACAACAACTGCAACGGCACGGTGGACGAGGGCTTCTCCGTCGGCACCGCCTGCAGTGTGGGCGTGGGCGAGTGCGCCCGCTCGGGCAGCAACGTCTGTAACGCTGCGCGCAATGGCGTGATGTGCAACGCGCAGCCGGGCACGCCTGCGGCCGAGGTCTGCGACGGCAAGGACAACAACTGCAATGGCGCGGTGGACGAGGGTCTGTCGCAAACCATGACGTGCGGCTCGGGTGCGTGCTCTGCGCAGGGCACGCGCTCGTGTCAGAGCGGGCAATGGGTCGACTCGTGCGCGCCCAAGACGTGCGCCGACGCGGCCTGCGCCGCCGACGCCCAGTGCCGCAGCGATGAAGGCGCAAGCTGCACCAAGGACCGCGACTGCGATCCGGACCTCGTGTGCGCGCCGAGCGGCCAGTGCGTGCGGCCCCAGTGCTTCAACGGCATCAAGGATCCCGACGAGGACAAGGTCGACTGCGGCGGTGCCTGCCCCGCGTGCGATGCCAGCGTGTGCGACGACGTCTGCCGCGTCGGCGAGCCCACGCGTCCCGAGGCGCTCAACGTGCTGCGCTTTTACCAGGGCACCTTCTCCCGCGGCGGCGCAGCCACCGTAGAGTCGGTGGCGGGTCGCATCGAGGCGGCGCGGCCCCACGAGCTGCGCTGGGTCGAGCGCTACGACCTGCGCCTGGGGCTGTTCGAGGGCGC
>CAYNOM010001148.1:0-377 GCA_964398415.1 uncultured Polyangiales bacterium
CCTGTGTCACGGGCTGCCCTGCCGAGCAGCCACAACAGCAGCAGGGCGCAGACATGCAGCACTGGTGAGTCATCCTCTCTTGCATCGGTCCGCGTAGCGCTGGATTTGTAGCCGGCCGCGCCTGGACCGCCAAGTTGGCAAGCGCGCCACAGAAAAACTTCGCAATCGCCCCCGCGACCCTCACAAAGGCAGATCGTGACGACTCCACCGCTCATGATCCCTCACACCGACTCAACTTCTACGTTCTTGCTGATGGGCGGCCTGCTGCTCACCGGCGCCTGTCAGCTCTCCGTCGGCGATGTGTACGTGACGCCGGCTGACAGCGAGAGCAGGTCGGACGCGGGCACCGACCTCATGTGCCAGGCGACAGGCTGGCA
>CAYNOM010001148.1:387-2192 GCA_964398415.1 uncultured Polyangiales bacterium
GAGCGCTGGGGGCCCGGGGGCCCCCCCCTCTTGTGCCCGGCCACTGGCGGCCCCACGCCTGCGCCCTATGAGGCGCCGGCCGATTGCGACGTGTTCACCGAGACGGCGTACTGCATCACCGCTGCTCGCGCATCGTTCGACCATCCGTGGCGAATCGCCTACGTGGGCCTGGACTCCGGCCGCCAGTGCGACGGCCCCCCCTCTGCCGCGTTCGGTCGGTCCGCCTCGAAGTCGCTCGCGCGCGTCGGCGACGACGTCTACGTATGCCCCACCGAGCTCTTCTACTACGATGCGCCAACCAGTCTGCGGCGCATAGCCCTGTCCGATGGGAGCTACGATGCCACCAACGTTCTCTGCAAAGCGGTTGGGGCTGACGACAGTCACTTGGTCATCGCGGACTCCACGAGCGTGTACGGAGTCTCGCGCTGGGACGATCCCACGCACACCAGTGATCTCCCCCTGCTGTCGGGCGGCAGCGACGCTCTCGTGACGCGAGGCCATCGAGTGGCGGCGCTTGCGGGCGACAAGGTGCGCATCGGCGACAACTCCATCGACGGAGAGTTGCGCCCCTTGAACCTGGGCGACAAGACGATCGTGGGTCTCGACTTCTTGCCATCGGGCGAGGAGCTCGCCCTGCTCGGCTCGAACGAGATCCTGACTGTTTCCGCGTCGACCGGCGCCGTGCTGCGCACCCTACCCCTCGACCCGCAGCAGCGCATGGGCCTCGCCTGCGCCGGGCCCGATGAACCGATCTCGGCCACCGCGCCCCCCGCGCGTCGTCCGGGCTGGCCTACGGAAGCGCAGCAAGACGAGGCTGATTTGCTGGTCAGAGTGACAGCCGAAAATCGCTCCGTAAGCCGCTACCGCTCCGAACGGGGCGGCGATCAAGAGCTCGTGATCATCGCCGTGCCGGACGACGGCTCGACCGACAGCCCCAACGGGCCGGAGAGGTTCACCGATGTCGTCGACGAACGTGTGCGGCCCCACGAGCTCGTACTCGCCGCCCCATGGCAAGGTCGGCTTCTCTTGCGGGTCTCGGAGGCGAGCGGAATCGAGCGGGTGATCCTGATCGCCCCCGTGGATTTCGATCTCGAGATCGCGGGTAGAACCGCCCTCGACGTCATCCGCTACGTCGGAGACAGCAGCTTGGCCCCGGCGGAGGCGTTTCCCTCGAGCGCGGGCGCCACGACTGAGACCTTCCTCAAGGACATCGCTCGTGAACGCGGCCGCGCCGTGACCGAGTACGTGGCAAGCACGGACATCGACGCGTCGTTTACCGTGACGAACGCGCGCCATTACTGCTTCTCCGACTGAGTCTTGCGCGCACGCACAGGCCTCCGGTTGATGGCTCCACAGCCAATTGGGGGTGATGCGCAATTGCTGAGCGCCCCCGTCGCGGTACGCCCCGTTGGCCACTTGAGACCAAGATGGTCGCGTGAGTGCATGAACCGAGGCCTCGCGGCCGGCCACCCCGTACCAGTGAGCCCAGTGTACGCCGCCGCATATGAAGGAGTGGATCGCATGCGAATCAACACAGTGATCACGCCAAGTCTCGTCCTGGCAAGCCTCGTCGCCTGTGGCGATGCCTCGGAGCGAGACGATAGCGCCGATGGAGATCGTGAAGGCTGGACGAGCGATGCGGGTGCTTCGATCGGCGGACAAACCGACGCTGGCAACACTCAAACGCCGAATGGCGGCGCCACCGACAGGGTCAGTGGATCCTACATGCCTGGCACCGCAGACGCCTTGATCCCAACCAACGGATTCGTATTCACCGATCCCCGTGACCAGAATCAAGATCAGGA
>CAYNOM010001149.1:0-2190 GCA_964398415.1 uncultured Polyangiales bacterium
GACGCGGTGAAACAAGTTCCGCTCGTCGCCGAAACCACGATCATCGGCGGTGCCGGCGACAAGGCCAACATGGAGGGCCGCCTCAACACGATCCGGCGCCAGATCGAAGTCACGACGAGTGACTACGATCGGGAGCAGCTTCAGGAGCGCCTGGCCAAGCTCTCGGGCGGCGTCGCGGTGGTCAAAGTCGGTGCGGCGACCGAGGTCGAGATGAAGGAGCGCAAGGACCGCGTCGACGACTCCCTGCACGCCACCCGTGCGGCGGTCGAGGAGGGCGTCGTGCCTGGCGGTGGTGTCGCCCTCGTTCGCGTGCAGAAGGCCCTCGACGGCATTCAGTGCACGGACGAAGAGCGCGTTGGCGTGAACATCGTGCGCAAGGCCATCGAGGCGCCCCTGCGCACGATAGCCTCCAACGCGGGTGCCGACGGCTCCGTGGTGGTCGACAAGGTGCGCAGCGAAACGGGCGCCTTCGGCTACAACGCGGCCACCGGTGTCTACGAAGACCTGGTGCAGGCAGGCGTGATCGACCCCACGAAGGTGGTGCGTTGCGCGCTGCAGAACGCAGCGAGCGTCGCCGGCCTGATCCTCACCACCGAGTGTCTGATCGCCGACAAGCCCGAGAAGGAAAAGGCCGCGCCTGCCATGCCGCCCGGCATGGGCATGGACATGTAGCTCAGCCCTTCTTCTTGCGCTGAAAGAACGCGGCCACCTGCGTCTTGTGCTCCTCGCTCGCGTAGCGCGCGAGGAGCGTGGTGAGCTCGCGCTGGGTGGCGGAGGCGAGGTCGGACGCTTCTCCCTCGCGCACCAGGCGCTTGCACAGCGCGATGCTCTCGGGGCCGCCGCGTGCGATCTCGTCGGCGATGCGTAGCGTCTCGTCCAGCAGCTTCTCGTGCGGAAAGACGCGGGTGACGAGGCCCCAGCGTTCGGCGGTGGGTGCATCGAGCGGCTCGGCGCGCATCAACAGCTCGTTGGTGCGCTGCCTGCCGATCAGCCGCGGCAGCGTGTAGGAGCTTCCCATCTCGAGCACCAGGCCGATGCGCACGAAGGGCGTGTGAAACGTCGCGCGCTCGCTCGCGTACACCATGTCGAAGAACGGTAAGGTCGTGACGGCCATGCCGACGCACAAGCCGTCGACGGCCGCGATGAAGGGCTTGGGAAACTGCGAAAGCGGTTCATCGATGCGGCCGAGCAGGCTCGGATCACCCGACAACTTGCCCTGGGCCATGTCGGAGAAGACTTGCATGTCGGCGCCGGCGGAATAGTTGCCCTCGGCACCGGTGAGCACCAGCACACGCACGGCGTCGTTTGTGTTGGCCTCGTCGAGCGCGCGGCGCAGATCGGCGGCGAGCTGGAGGTTCATCGCGTTGCGCCGCTCGGGACGGTTCAGCGTCAACACGCGGACCGCACCGTAATCTGCGCAAAGCAGGGTTTCGTAGGCACCGCTCATGCAGCGGTCCTAACACAGAAAGGCCTGCTTCTCAGAGAAACGGCGACAGCGACGGGTCGTGGGCTGCGGTGCGCTTCGGCAGCTTACTTTCGAAGAGAGTTCGTGCGCCGAAAGCGAGCAGGATGCCGAGGGCCGTGGGCCCGAGGATCGCGGTGAGGAGCGGAGGTGTCTCCAGGGACATCCAAAGCCATGCAGAGGCGGGCGAGAGCACCGCAGCGCCCAGCAGCAGCGAGAGGGGGCCGTGGGCCTTTCGTCCGCCGAGCAGCCACACGACACAGACGACCTTGATCCCCCAAACGAGCATGGCGCTGATGACGGCGAGCGCGCCCGAGCTCGCGAGCCAAGGCGTCGAGCCGCCCTCGGCGAGCAGCGCGACGGCGCAGGTGGCGTTGGTGAAGCGCAACCAGGAGGCCGTCGAGGCAAAGCCCCGCGGGCCGCGCTCTGCGAGCTGAGCATGGCGCAAGGTGAACAGCGCGAGCCAGGCGGGCGGCGCCGCAAACATCAGCCACGAGCTCGGTGACAGGTGCTCGGCCACACCCAACGCCGCTTCGGTCGCGTTGCCATGCAGGAGCGTCTCGGTGGTCAGCACCATGGCCATGGCCGACACGGCGATCACGTCCTCGAGCAAGCCTTGACCATCGATGCGGCGCCGCGCGAACGCGCTGGCCGACGTCGCCAGGCGCACGAAGGCTGCGCTGAAAAAGAGCACGAGCGCGTCGAGCGTGCCCTCGAGCACGAGGATG
>CAYNOM010001150.1:0-2190 GCA_964398415.1 uncultured Polyangiales bacterium
GGCGTCAGGCTCGGGTTGGCGCTTCCCAGTGGCCGTGTGCGAGCTCGAGAACTCGGCCGACGTTGACCTCGTCGCGTACTCGCTGTGGAAGGTCCTCTGCGTGCGGTGCCGCCTGCGCATCCTGTTTTGCTACCGGCCCGACGCGGCAGACGGGCCTGCGTTCGTCGCATCGCTTGCCAGCGCCGTCGTCGATGCGATGCCCATCGCGGAGCGCACAGCCCTCGAGGGCGAGACGCTGGTGGTCGTCGGCTCGCGCAGCGACGCAGGCACCTTCCCCTACGGGTTCTTTCAGGCGTGGAAGCTCAACTCCAACACGGGGCGTTTCGAGCGCTTCGCGCGGCAGTGAAAGTGAGAAGAACAACATGGCGATGAAGCCCTGGTACAAGATCGTCACGCCTCGCGAGGACCTGCGCGACGGCAAGCCGCTCGATGCTTCGGAGTTCGCGGTCCACCTCGACCACGTGCGCGATGGGCGCGCGCCGGCCGTGTACCAGAACCCGGCTGAGTTCTTCGAGCGCACCTTCCTCACGAAGAACCTCCGCGAGCTCTCCGCGCAGGTGGTCCGACGCCTCTCTGGCGTGAAGCTCGAGACGTCAGCCATCTTCAACCTCTCCACGCAGTTCGGCGGCGGTAAGACCCACTCGCTGACCTTGCTGTTCCACCTCGCGCAGAACGGCGAGTCGGCGAAATCGTGGAAAGGCGTGAGCGGCATCCTCCAGGACGCGGGCGTCACGAGCGTGCCGAAAGCGGCTACGGCCATCTTCGTCGGCACTGAGTTCGACTCCATCACCGGTCGCGGCGGTCACGACGGCACACCGCTGCGCAAGACGCCGTGGGGAGAAATCGCGTTCCAGCTCGGTGGCGACGAGGGGTTCAAGCTTGTCGAGGAGCACGAGAAGCAGCTGACCGCGCCGGGCGGCGACGTCATCGAGCGAATGCTGCCCAAGGGCAAGCCGACGCTCATCCTCTTCGACGAGCTGATGAACTACGTGAGCCGCAGCCGGAAGAGCGGCCTCGCGGCGCAGCTCTATACGTTTTTGCACAACCTATCCGAGGTCGCTAGAGGACGAGACAATGTTGTCCTGGTCGTGTCAATTCCGGCCGAGGATCAATCGGACTTCGAGCGGTTCAAGAAGCTGCTCGACCGCCTCGGCAAGGCTGTGATCATGTCGGCCGAGGCTGAGACCTCGGAGATCATCCGCCGACGCCTCTTCGAGTGGCAGGGACTTCCGAAGGACGCGCTTTCGACGGTCGAGGAGTACGAGGTGTGGCTGCAGGCGAACAAGCAGCAGCTCCCGAGTTGGTTCCCGGTCGAGAACGCCCGCGAGGCGCTGAAGGCCTCGTACCCGATCCATCCTTCCCTCCTCTCCGTGTTCGAGCGGAAATGGCAGGGGCTCCCCCGCTTCCAGCAGACGCGCGGCGTGCTGCGCCTCCTCGCGCTCTGGGTGTCGAAGGCGTACAGCGAGGGCTACAAAGGCGCGCACAAGGATCCGCTGATCTCACTCGGGACTGCGCCACTGGAGGACCCGCTCTTCCGCGCGGCCCTCTTCGAGCAGCTCGGCGAGGCCCGCCTCGAGCCCGCCGTGACCACGGACATCGCGGGTAAGGACCACGCTCACGCGTTGCGCCTGGACACCGAGGCGACTCCCGAGCTGAAGAAGGCGCGTCTGCACCGCAAGGTCGCGACCACGATCCTGTTCGAGTCGAACGGTGGCCAGCAGCGCGGAGAGGCGACGCTCCCCGAGGTACGTCTCGCTGTGGCCGAACCCGCTCTCGACATCGGTAGCGTCGAACAGTGCCTCGAGGCGTTGACCGACAGCTGCTACTTCCTCGCGGCCGAAAAGAACCGCTACCGGTTCAGCTTCCAGCCGAACCTCAACAAGCTCCTTGCTGACCGCCGCGCGAGCGTCAGCGCGGCGTCGATCGACGAGGTCGTGCGCAAGGAGATCCAGAAGGTCCTCGCATCAGGAACTGGTGTCGAGCGCGTCTACTTCCCCAGGAAGAGCAACGAGGTCCCCGACCGTCCAGTGCTCACGCTCGCCGTGCTCGCGCCCGAGAACACGGCGCCTGAACCTGCAACGAAGAATTTCATCACGCAGATGACCACCGAGAGCGGAGCGTCCTCGCGCACCTTCAAAAGCGCGCTCATCTGGGTGGTCCCGGAAGACGCGAGCACGCTCCTGGAGGAGG
>CAYNOM010001151.1:0-2188 GCA_964398415.1 uncultured Polyangiales bacterium
GCCCAGCATCGCTGCGCTCAATCGCAGCCTTCAGCCCAACCAATGTGTGGGCCGTCGGCGACCAGACCGTAGGTGACACCCGTGCGCCCATGTTGCAGCACTGGAATGGGCGCGAATGGTCGCTCGCGCTCGGCCAAGCTCCGAACGCGGCCGCGACGCTGAGACACGTGGCGGAAGATGGTCAAGGCGGGCTCTGGGCCGTGGGCGACAGCGCCACGACTGGAGGATCGCGCGTGTGGCTCTCGCACCTGTGCCCGATCGTCGTGGGCGATGGGGGCTTCGCCCCGGTTCGCGTCCCAGCCCAGGCGGGACACACCCTGGCCTTTCACATCGCGGACACGAGCCAGAAGAAGCACGCGCTCGCCGACGCGCAGACGCTCGAGCTCGTGAGCTCGTCCCTGCTCGCGGGCTCCGAGGCACTCCTGCTGAGCTTTCCCTCTTCAGGCACCTATGAGCTCACCGACTATGCGACCGCTGCGTCTGCGTTCGTGCACGTGGCGCTGGAGGCGAGTCCCCGTGACGGGAGCGAAAGCACGACGTTCGCGATCCGTTGGGCCCAGGCCGATCTTCCCAAGGGCTACGTGGAGGATCTGCAGATCAAGCGTCCCGGGGAGAACGGGTACAGCTTTCTTCTCAAGGGACACCGCGGCTCGAACGTGACCTTCCGCGCCGACGCGGGCCCAGGCTCGTACTACCTGCGCGCCCGTATTCGCAATCTCAAGACGCGCGCGTTCTCCGCGTGGTCACCGCGCCGTGAGATCGTGGTGAAGTGACGAGGGGCTCAGCGCCGCGCGGCGTTTACGCACGAAGAGCATGCCGAGGCCCACGAGCGCCAGCACTGCACCTGCGGCGAGTAGCGTCGAGGGCTCGGGCGCGTGTCCACCCTCCAGCTGACGCAGGCCCGTTCGCATCTTTTCCAGCGCTGCCGAATCGAGCCCAGCCCGTTCCGCCTCCGCGATCACGCGCCGAGCCCCCTCGAAGTCGCGCGCCGCGATGCGCGCCGCCCAGGTGTAGGAGAACGTCCGCGCGTCACCCGGCAGCTCACGCGCGAGCGTGTCGGCACACTCACCGAGCACGCGAGCGTTCTCGAGCCGCAGGGCCACCTCGCACTGCAGGAGCGCGGCGCTCGCACCTCCAACCTCTAGCGCGAGGTGATCGCTGACATCGAGCAGATCCTGTTGAGCCTCCTGAGGGAGACGCCCTGCTTGGGCCAGCGTCAGGTGAACGTACCGCTCGAAGTCGCGTAGCTCGGCCCCTTCGCGATCGAGCGTCTCGCGAGCGGCCTTGCGCGCCGCGACGGCGTCTCCCGCCTTCTCATGCAGCTCGCTCAGCTTGCGGGTGGCGAGGGCCCTTTTCGGCAAGGCCCGCGCGATCACCTCGTAGTACTTGGCTGCGCGAGCAAAGTCGGACGACCTCTCTGCTGCATCGCCGAGGTCGGTGAGCTCCAGGATCACGTAGCCGAGCGAGAGCGGGTCCTTTTTCAGCGACTCGAGCGAGGCCAGACTGCGCTCCGGATGCTCAGGATCGACCAACCCTCGCGGGCCTGTGGTCTCGCCTCCGACGCCGGTCGCTCCGCCCGCTTCAGGCAACGATGGCGTGGGGCTCTCCTGGGCCTGGGTAAGCTGCACCGGCGCCAGGGCGAGCGCGAGCACGGAAGCGAGTGCGGCTGCGCTCTGGGCCCTGGCCCGACGCTTGGAGCGCATACGAAACGCGAACGAACCGAGGATTGCGAGCGCCAAGGTCGCCCACACGAACCAACGCGCAAGGGCGCGCAGCCTCCACGCGAGCGGCTCGTCTGCGAGTGCCTGCCGCGTCTCTGCGTGCTCCGGGGCGACCCTGCGCAGCTGTTGGGTGCACTCGATCCACAGCGGCCGATCGGAGGTGTAGCGCGCGATGTCGCAGAGCGCCGCGTAGCCCCAGGGCTCGGACGGCGCCATGCTCACGGCCTTGCTCGCGAGCCTGCGCACCCGAACCACCTCCGCGTCGCTGGCACCGGGCTGCAGCGTGAGCGCACGCGAAAGGGCCCGAACGTCCATGGGAGAGCCAAAGTTTCGCAGCGCGCGCGAGCAAGAATCCAGCGCTTCGCTGCGTCGATCGAGCTGCACGAGCGCCTCGCAGTGGCGCCGCGCCGGGAGCGCGCGCGTCGGCGCGAGGGATTCGGCCTGCGCGAACAGCCGCTCCGCGGCAG
>CAYNOM010001152.1:0-2187 GCA_964398415.1 uncultured Polyangiales bacterium
GCCTGCATGAGCTCGCTCTCGACCATCTGCCAGGTCCAGCGCAGGAGCTGCTGCCTGCGTCGCTCGTCGAGCTCGCCAGTGGCGCTGAGCTCGTGGCGATGACGCTCGATGTGCTGCCACAGCGTGTCGAGGCCGAGGTTCGTGAGCCCCGAGCACTTCACCACCGGCACCTTCCAGCGGCTCGCGTGGCCGTGCATCAGCTCGAGGGCCGTCTCGTACTCGCGGCGTGCGCGCTCGGCGGCCTTGTCGCCCGAGCCGTCGGCCTTGTTGACGGCGATCATGTCGGCGAGCTCGAGGATGCCGCGTTTGATGCCCTGCAGCTCGTCGCCCGCACCCGGCAGCATGAGCACGAGAAAGAAGTCGACCATGTCGGCGACCATGGTTTCCGACTGGCCCACCCCCACGGTTTCGACGAGCACGATGTCGAAGCCCGCCGCTTCGCACAAGAGCATGGTCTCGCGCGTCTTGCGCCCCACGCCACCGAGCGAGCCGCTGCTCGGAGAGGGGCGGATGAAGGCGCTCGGATTCTGCGACAGGGTGACCATGCGCGTCTTGTCGCCGAGGATCGAGCCCTTCGTGCGCTCGCTCGTGGGATCGACCGCGAGCACGGCCACGCGGTGACCGGCCTGGGTGAGATTGGTGCCGAGGGCCTCGATGAAGGTGCTCTTGCCGACGCCAGGCACGCCGGTCACGCCCACGCGATGGGCCTTGCCGGTGTGCGGCAAGAGCCGGATCAGGACGTCCTGCGCGAGGTCGTGGTGCGCGCGCGCGTTGCTCTCGACGAGGGAGATGGCACGTCCGAGCACGGCGCGGTCGCCCGCGAGCACGCCGCTTACGTAGTCGTCGAGCGAGAGCGTGCGCCTCCGCGGCAGGGGCTTTGATGCGTCACTCGGCGGCATACCCGAGGCGCTGGTTCAGCTCTTCGATCAGGCTCTTCGCTGCCTTGCTGATAACGGTGCCCGGACCGAACACGGCGCTCGCACCCTCCCGGTACAGCTCTTCGTAATCTTGGGGAGGGATCACGCCGCCCACGACGATCATGATGTCTTCGCGTCCGAGCTTTTGGAGCTCGCTCTTCAGCGCGGGCACGAGGGTGAGATGACCCGCTGCGAGCGAGCTTGCGCCGATGATGTGCACGTCGTTCTCGACGGCCTGGCGCGCGGTCTCCTCGGGCGTCTGGAACAGGGGACCCACGTCGACGTCGAAGCCGAGGTCGGCAAAGGCCGTGGCGATGACCTTGGCGCCGCGGTCGTGGCCATCCTGGCCCATCTTGGCGACCAGGATGCGCGGACGACGGCCCTCCTTTTGCTCGAAAGCGTCGGCCAGTTTCTGCACTTCCAAGATATCGGCAGCGTCGTCGCCCACGGTGTCCTTGTAGACGCCCTTGATCGAGCGGATGGTGGCCACGTGGCGGCCCCAGACCTTCTCGAGAGCGTAGCTGATCTCACCCACGGTCGCTCGCTTGCGCGCCGCGTCGAGCGCGAGCTCGAGCAGGTTTGCCTCGATCTCTCCGCCTGCGGCCTTGGTGAGCGCTTCGAGGGCCGCGTCACAGGCCTTCTGGTTGCGACCCGCTCTGAGCTCTTTCAGGCGTGCCACCTGCGCTTCGCGCACTCGCTGGTTGTCGACCTTGAGCACGTCGAGGGGGGCTTCTCGATCGAGCTTGAAGCGGTTCACTCCGACGATCACCTGTTGGCCCGAGTCGATGCGCGCCTGGGTGCGGGCAGCCGCCTCCTCGATGCGCATCTTGGGTAGGCCCGTGGCGATGGCCTTGGCCATGCCGCCGAGCTCTTCGACCTCCTGGATGTGCTGCCATGCGCGCGTGGCGAGGTCGTGCGTGAGACGCTCGACGTAGTAGCTGCCACCCCAAGGATCGATCACGCGCGTGGTGCCGCTCTCCTGCTGCAGGAAGAGCTGCGTGTTGCGCGCGATGCGTGCGCTGAAGTCGGTGGGTAGCGCGAGCGCCTCGTCGAGGGCGTTCGTGTGGAGGCTCTGAGTGTGGCCCTGCGTGGACGCCATGGCCTCGATGCAGGTGCGCGCCACGTTGTTGAAGGGATCCTGCGCGGTGAGGCTCCAGCCGGAGGTCTGGCTGTGGGTGCGCAAGGACATGCTGCGCGGGTCTTTGGGATCGAACTGCTTGATCAGCTTGGCCCACAGGAGCCGCCCAGCGCGCAGCTTGGCCACTTCCAT
>CAYNOM010001153.1:0-2187 GCA_964398415.1 uncultured Polyangiales bacterium
TGAACCTCGGCAACCCTGGCGAGTTCACCATCCGCGAGCTAGCCACGAAGGTCATCGCGCTGACCGGCTCGAAGAGCGAGCTCGTCAAGCGCCCCTTGCCCGTCGACGACCCGAGGCAGCGCCAGCCCGACATCACCAAGGCCAAGGAGAAGCTCGCGTTTCAGCCAAAGGTGTCGCTTTCAGAGGGCCTCGAGCCGACGATCGCATACTTCCGCTAGAAGCTGGCGCGGCGCTAGGCCATGACGTTCACGGGGCTCGTCATCACGTTCAACGAGGCGCCAACCATACGGCGGGTGCTCTCGCACCTGACGTGGCTCGAGCGCGTGATCGTCCTCGACAGCGGCAGCACCGACGAGACCCTCGCCATCTGCGCAGATTTCGCCAACGTCGAGGTGCGGCAGCGTTCGTTCGATGGCTTTGCGAGCCAGTGCAATCACGGTCTCTCGCTCGTCCAGAGCGAGTGGTGTCTGTCGATCGATGCCGACTACGTCGTCCCTGCCGAGACCGCGCAGGAAATGCAGGATGCCGTCCGCGATCCGAACGTCGACGGCCATGAGGCCGAGCTCGTGTACTGCATCCGAGGCCAGCGACTCGCGCGCGCGATCCTGCCGCCGCGGACGGTGCTCTTCAGGACCAGGCGCGGCCGTTACGTGCAGGATGGCCATGCCCATCGACTTCAGCTCGACGGGCGTGTCGCGCGCCTCACGCATCCGGTGCTGCACGACGATCGCAAGCCGATGAAGCGCTGGCTGAGCTCCCAGGACACCTACGCGACGCAGGAGGCCGAGAAGCTGCGCTCGACGCCGTGGGACGAGCTGTCGTTCAGTGACAGGGTCAGGCGTCTCGTGGTGGTGGCCCCGTGGCTCGTGCCCGCCTACTACCTCGTGGCGCGCCAGGGCTTGCGCGACGGCTGGGCAGGGCTCGACTATGCGGCCCAGCGCGCGATAGCCGAGCTGGTGCTCGCCATCAAGTTGATCGAGCGCGAGCACGCGCCCGGACTGGAGCGGGAGTCGTGAGCCACGCCCAACACAGGCCGCTCAAGATCGTGCATGTGATCCATGCGATTCCGCCGCATGTCGGCGGGCCTGCCGTCACGGTGCCAGCCCTGTGTGAGGCTCTGGCTGCGCTCGGACACGACGTCAGCCTGCACACCACCGACCATGGCGGCGCCCCGGCGACGCCCAAGGGCGTGAAGCTGCACGTGCACCGCTGCTTGCCAGGCGGAGGGCGACTCGGCATCTCCCCGTCGATGTCGAGGGCGCTGCGCGAGGAGGCGAAAACGGCCGACATCGTGCACTCCCATGGCCTGTGGCTGTGGACGAATCTCGACGTGCACTGGGCGACGCGCCACGAGCGTTGCAAGGTGGTGATCTCGCCACGAGGCATGCTCGAGCCCTACTCGCTCGAGCGCAGTGCGCGCCGAAAGCGAGTGATGTGGCACCTCGGACAGGGCGCTGCCCTGCGTGCGGCTGACCTGATCCACGTGACGGCGGAGAGCGAGCTCGAGTCGGTGCGAGCCCTTGGGCTCACGAATCCCGTCGCGCTGGTGCCAAATGGGGTCGCGATCCCCGAGCAGGTCGAGAGGCGTCGGAGCGAGCGGCGCACGCTGTTGTTCTTGGGGCGTATCGACCACAAGAAGGGTGTCGATCTCTTGCTCGAGGCCTGGGCGCAGGTCGCCCACGATTTCCCCGCGTGGGATCTCGTCATCGCAGGCCCCAGCGCGGGGGACTACGAAGCGAAGATGCGGGCCCTCGCGTCCCGACTGCAGGCACCACGCGTCTCCTTCATCGGGCCCCGCTATGGAGCGGAGCGCGATGCGCTGCTGGCGAGCGCCGAGCTCCTCGTGCTGCCCACCCGCTCGGAGAACTTCGGCATGACCGTGGCGGAAGCCCTCGCGGCAGGTGTCCCTGTGATTTGCACCAAGGGCGCGCCCTGGCAGGGCCTCGAGGAACATGGCTGCGGCTTCTGGGTGGACGTGAGGGGCGACGCGATCAGCGATAGTCTAAGCCATGCGCTCGCAGCGAGCATGGGTGCGCTGGGCATGATGGGCGATGCGGGGCGCGCGTGGATGCGGCGTAGCTTCGCCTGGCGGTCACGAGGTGAACAGCTCGCGACTCTGTATGAGACCCTGCTCAGCCAGAGCACGCCTCCCTGCGCCCGTGCGACAAAGGTCGAGCCAGTCGCCTC
>CAYNOM010001154.1:0-2185 GCA_964398415.1 uncultured Polyangiales bacterium
TGGAAGCCGAAGTATGCGGACTACCGGATAGGGCTCGATCAGGTCATCGAGGCTGTTCCCGTCGTCCGGATAGCTCGCGACGCCGGCGCTGAAGGTCACTTGATAGATGTTGCCCCCATCACCGCAGTGCGTGATCGCGGCGAACTCCGCGAGCAGCCGCTCAATGGCGAGGTGCGCCTCGCCCCGATGACTCCCGGCCAGGGCGATAACGACCTCCTCTCCCCCCCAACGACAGCGCAGGTCTTCGGCCCGAAAGCGACGATTCAAGAGCTGACCCAACACGGAGAGCACCCGGTCGCCTGCCATGTGTCCGTAGCGGTCGTTGACCTGCTTGAAGCGATCAAGGTCCAACAGCGAGACGCTCAGCGCGCGCGCGTTTCGTTTCGACTGACGCATCAACCTCTCGAAGGCTTCCGAGAACGGCCCGCGCATCATCAGCCCGGTGAGGTTGTCGCGCGTGGTGCGCTCCTCCTGCAGGGAGCGCCGCTCGACTCTCGCGCGCACCCGGGTGACCAGCTCTTCGGGCACCACGGGCTTGGCGACGTATTCGGTGGCGCCAGAACGAAACGCGGGGGCGCAGCTCTCACACTGACGGGATATTGCCTACCTTTTCGCCACGATTGAACATGTCGATGACGGGCGCGATGACACGGACCTCGGTCTTGTAGGTGGCGGCAATGGTGGCCCAGGCGCGATCGAAGCGGTCGCTGAGGCACCAACTGCGAGTCGTGAGCACCGCCTGTCCTCCCTCCTCACTCCAGCGCATGCCGCTGTTCTTCAGGCGCTGAGTGACGAGCATCTTGCACGCAGACTCTACGACGCCGGAGCCGATCGGAAGGCCTTCGGCGCGCCACTCGGCGTAGCGCATCCGATGGCGATTGTTGCGAAGGTATCCAAGCACTCGGGCGATGACCTTACTCCGCGGGTGCCTATCCCGCAGGCTGGCCATCGCGCGAATCAGCTTCTCGGCGCCGCACGGGTCCTCGAGCAAGATCTCGCGCCACTTCACGAAGGTGACACGCGCCTTCACACTCCCGTCGCCGTAGGCTGCTCCGAAGGCGGCGTTGACGTGCTCAGTCGCGTGGAAGAAGTCCAGAATGTCCGTGGTCTTCACGACCTTACCAAGGACGTCGCTCAGATAGCTCCAGTTGTCCTTGGCTCCATCCGCAAGCCCCACGATGCGAAGGTCGGGGCGTTGAACAAGCGCGTGCCCCAGCTCGCGCGTCAGCATCGACTTCAACGTCGCCTTGCCGGGCTCAGGCATGCGGCCAAGCCGCACTGCTCGCAGAAGTTCACCATCCTCGTCGAAGAATGACACCGTGCCGCAGCCGACTTCGCGATAGCCGGCCGGCCCCTTGGTCTGTCGCCCTTCGGCGGCGGTCTCGGCGCGCTTCTCCGTCGCCTCTCCGTCGTTCATCGGGGCCATCACGCCGTCGAGCGACACGGCCACCGTCACCGCTTCGTCTGGCACCAACTCCGTCATGCGTACCGTGTTCTCGAACGACTCGCGCTGCTCTTCCCAGCGTGCACTCAGCTGCTTGGGCAAGCGGTCGAGCGAGCTCCGCGACGGCGACATGTTCCCCATGCGCTCGAACAGCTCGTTGGCGTTCTTCGGAGTCATGTGCGCTACGACCCAGACCGCCTCCTGCGCCGCGAGCGGCGTCCAGCGACCTTCGATCAGGCCAAGCCGTAGCTCCATCGGAACCACCGCGCGAGCCGCCTCCTCTTTGCGGTCCTTGTACAGCGTGCGCATCACACGAACTTCGCCTGCGGCCGTTTGGTAATTCTCCTCGGCTCGCAGCACGCGACGGTACACCACGCCCTCGATCACGATCGCGGGAACGTCGATATCCGCAGCCTCCAGTTCCTTCTTTACGATCTCGCGCTCGAGGCCCATCAGCTTCGCGTGAAGCGCCTTCTCGAACTCCAGCAGGTCCGTCACCGCGCCCCCCTTGCGACGTCGCGCCAGGACGAACTCTTCGATGTCTGAAAGCGCACTCGCCACCGAGTGCGAAAGGGTCTCTGTCTTGATCCGGGGCTGCGAAGCATGTGCTGGTTGTGCCATGCCGCCTCAACCCGCGAAAGCGCCGACTAATTCCACGCGCTCACGTCAATGTGAGATCTACGCCGCCGCCTATTGGATGCTCGGCGGCAACGAGGATGGGCCGCCGCTCAGCACCCCACT
>CAYNOM010001155.1:0-2177 GCA_964398415.1 uncultured Polyangiales bacterium
TTGGACGACGACGACAACTACTTTTCCCCACTGAATTGGCTGGAAACCGATCGCCGTGATCCCCTCTCACCGGGCTGTTCCGGGAGGGATCGCGATGGTCACCGACAAGCAGGTGAGGAGACTCATGGAAGAGATGTCACGACACGGGAACCTGACGCGGGCCGCACAGAATGCGGACGTCGATCGGAAGACCGCGAGGAAGTGGTTGAAGGAGGGCAGGCTGCCGTCCGAGTGCAATAGGTCCGAGCGCGATTGGCGCACGCGTCCTGACCCGTTCGAGGAGGTCTGGCTGGCCATCGAAGTGAAGCTGAAGGACGCGCCGACGCTGGAGGCCAAGACCCTGTTCGAGGATCTGCTCTCGCAACACCCAGGCCGCTATGAGCCGGGGCAGCTGCGGACCCTGCAGCGGCGTATCCGGGAGTGGCGGGCGCGCAATGGTCCGGCCAAGCCGGTGTTCTTTGCGCAGGAGCATCGGCCAGGCGAAGCGGCCCAGACGGACTTCACGCATGGGACCGAGCTCGGCGTCACCATCGCCGGGTTGCCGTTTGCGCACCTGCTGTGTCACGTGGTGCTTCCGTACTCGAACTGGCAGTGGGTGACGGTGTGTCTGTCCGAGTCGATGGCCGCACTGAAGCGGGGCGTGCAGAGTGCGATGTTCGTCCTCGGTCGCGTTCCGCAGTGGCACCAGACCGACAACTCGACGGCGGCCACGCACCAGATCGACCGAAGCGAGCGCGGGTTCAACGCCGAGTACCTGCGCCTCATGAGCCATCTGGGCATGAAGCCGCGCACCATCGCTGTCGGCGAGAAGCACCAGAACGGTGACGTCGAGTCGTGCAACGGCGCGCTCAAGCGCATGCTCGAGCAGCATCTGCTGATGCGTGGTCACCGCGAGTTCGACAGCATCCGTGACTACGAGCAGTGGGTCCAACAGCTCCTCGTGAAGCGCAACGGCCAGCGCGCGACGAAGGTCGACGAGGAGCTCGCCGCCATGCGACCGCTCACCGTCTCGCCGTTGCCGGAGTACGTGGAGGTTCAGGTCGGCGTCACGAGCTGGAGCACGATCCGCGTGCTCCACAACACCTACTCGGTCCCCTCGCGGCTCATCGGCGAGACTGTGCGCGTGCGGGTCTGGGACGACCGCCTGGAGGTCTTCTACGCGCAGAAGATGGAACTCTCGATCCCGCGCCTTCTCGGCCGCCAGGGCCACCGCATCGACTACCGGCACGTCATCTGGTCGCTGGTGCAGAAGCCAGGTGCGTTCGAGCGCTACCGCTACCGCGAGGATCTCTTTCCCAACCTGACGTTCCGACGCGCGTTCGACGCGCTGTCACAAGCCAGGCCCGGACGGCCCGGCGACGTAGAATACCTCCGACTCCTGCACCTGGCCGCGTCGACTTACGAGAGCGCTGTCCAGGCGGCCATCGGACGGATCCTCGCCGAGGGGGCCGTTCCGCTGTTTGAGCGCGTGAAGGCGATGGTGGTCAGCGAGCAGCCGGTGATTCCGGAACTGGCCGAGCTGAGTCCCGATCTGGCCGAATATGACACGCTGCTCACCATGGAGGCCTGCGCATGACCGCGACACAGGAGAGTCTGGAGGTTCTGTTGCGCGGGCTCAAGCTTCCGGGATTCGTGTCCCACCACGAGGACCTGGCGGTGCGGGCGCAGCGCGAGGGGTGGACCTTCGGTCGCTACCTGCACGGGCTCGCCGAGCTCGAGCACCGCGAGCGCAGCGCCCGACGGATCGACCGGCTGCTTCGGAGATCGGATCTCCCAATGGACAAGACCCTCGCGACGGTCGATCGCGGGCGCCTTCCTTCTACCGTTCAGCGCCAATTGCCAGCGCTTTGTGATGGCGGTTTCGTCGAGCGTGGGGAGAATGTGCTGTTGTTCGGCTTGCCTGGCCGCGGCAAGACCCATTTGGCGTGTGCATTGGGTCACGAGCTCGTCGCGCGGGGGCATGCGGTGCTCTTTGCGGCCACACACGCGCTCGTTCAGAGGCTGCTCCGAGCCAAGCGCGACCTCGCCCTGGAGCGTGAGCTCAAGACCCTCGATAGCTTCGATGCGGTCATCGTCGATGACATTGGGTACGTGCAGCAGAGCCGCGACGAGATGGAGGTCCTGTTCACGTTCCTGGCAGAGCGATACGAGCGCAGGTCGGTCATCATCACGAGCAA
>CAYNOM010001156.1:0-2177 GCA_964398415.1 uncultured Polyangiales bacterium
CGTGATCTTCGAACGCCTCCCCTTGGGCAGCAGACGGCCATGCGGTCCCGTCCCCAGCATCGAGCGCGCAGCCGGTTAGGCCGAGCAGAACCCACGCTGCGTGCAAGGCGACGCGGGGATATGATATTACGTACTTCTTCATCGAAGTCCTGCTGGCCTCTCTGGAGGCGCATGCCGTCGGGGGGGAGGGGCGAGCGGAAATCGTGTCCTTCACAGGACATGACGTGGAGAACTATTGGGGTAGGCGGTCTGTGGCGCAACGGCACTTTGGGGTGATGTGCATCAGGCGTAAGCGGTATACGCGCAGTTACAAAACCATCGCAATTACAGGTGGTTCCATTCGTCTTTTGCTCTGTAATGCCCATCCGCAATCCCAGCTCTCAGAAGTGTTACCGCCCGCGTCAGCTGATGTCGTGACGTCCAGGCTCGACGATGGGCGTCGTCCACGAGGCCGATGGCGTTCATCGGGTCGATGCTGATTGCGGAGGCGAGCACGTCGTCCATGCGGGCGGCGTCGTCCAAGACGGCGGTGGCCACCGCCCATCAGGACGGTGGCCACGTTGCCGATCGCGTTGATGCGCTGTCAGTCGACGTCGATGGACGGCTCAGCCTTCTGGACGTGGACGACGATGTCCCTGTCGATGATGCGGAGCTTTCGTTTCTGGGCGAGCTTGAGGCACGCGGTGGCGATGCGGTCGAGGTCGCGTAGGTGTCCGCGACTGGCTTCGTGCATGAGTGCGATGGCGTCCGATGAAAAGACCTCGCGGTCGGTGCCGGCGCGACGCATGCGGTGGGCGAGGTACTCGGCGGTGTCTGCGGCGCAGGCCTCCCCGAGCGCGACGCGTGTGTGGATGCGCGAGCAGAGGGAGCGATTCTTTCTGAGCGCGAGTCTGTCTTTCAGCTCGGGTAAGCCGACCAGCACGATGGAGAGCAGGGCGCGGGCGTCCCACTCGTGATTGGCGAGGATGTGCAGATGCTCGAGGACGTCCTGGTGAAGCAGGCGCGCCTCGTCGAGCAGGAAGACGGGATGGATGCGCTCTTCGCCGAGCTGCTGCACATGCTCGTGGATGGCGTAGAAAACGGCTGCAGCGGTGGCCTTGGGCGAGAGGCAGCGATGGCGCAGGGCACGCAGCACGCAGGTTTTGCCGACACCCGGCTCGCCGGTGAGCAGGATGTGGCCGCGCTCGTGGCAAGTCTCGACGAGCTCGTCGACGAGGCGCGCGCGCGAGGATGGGACCCAGAGCTCGGCGTCGCCGATCTCCTTCGAGAACGGCGCCTCTTTCAGACTGAAGTGCGTCAGCCATTTCATGGCTCACCTGCCTTGCGGCCGAGCATGGCGTTGAGCAGTGCCGAGGGCGGGTCGAAGGGCACGTCGAGTCCGCGCTTGGCCCGATGCGGAGTCGGTCGCGGTCGCTGGGCGTTGGCCACGGGGTCCACGCGTTCGAGCGCGTAGCGCACATCTTCATGCTCGATCCACGGTGCGCTCGTCGGGTCGAGCAGCGAGCGGCCGACGAGGACGTTGCGGCCGGCGAGAAAGCCCGCGGTCGTCTCCCAGGTGGTGCCGCCCACCTCGAGCGTGCCGTCGCGACGCACGCGCCGCGGACCGTGCACGGTGAGCGCCCTTTCGAGCATCGCTTCGGTCGGCTCGCGTGGCTCCTTGGAGCGGCCCTGCTCGTACACGGCGAGCGGGGTTTGACCCATGAGCGAGGCGTGCGGTGCAAGGTGATAACGCTGATCGAGATAGGCGAGCAGCCGCACCTGCACATCGTGCAGACTGGCGACTGGACCGAGATGGTCGAGGCAGCCCTGGCGCAGCGTGCGCCAGAAGCGCTCCATCTTGCCGCGCGCTTCGGGGTCGTAGGGCTTGGCGTGCACCCAGCTGATTCCGAGGCGCGCACACACCGTCTTGAGTGCGTCGCCCGAGTACGTGGCACCGTTGTCGAGGTAGAGCGTTTCGGGTGCTTCGTGCAGGCGCAGGGCCTTGACGAGCAGCATGAGCATCTCGCTCTCGCGCTCGTTGGTGCACGCCTGAATGGCGAGGATGTGCCGGCTGTGGTCGTCGAGCAGCGCGTGGATGCGTAGCGGCACGGTGCGACCGTCGACCGTGAGTGCCGGACCGTGGCACACGTCGGCGTGCCAGAGCTGATTGACGCGTGCCGCTTGCCAGCGTCGCCGCA
>CAYNOM010001157.1:0-2175 GCA_964398415.1 uncultured Polyangiales bacterium
AAAAAGAAGCGCTGCACCCCGAGCTTTGCTTGGAGCGCCACGTGTTCGCTGAGCGGCAGCGCACCGAACGCGGCGAGCTCCACGCCAGCGCCCGAGAGATTTGGAAACCAGTCGCGCGCGCCGATCTCGCCGACGCCAGCCAACACGAGGAGGCCCGCGCTGCCCCCGACCCTGAGACCGTCGCCGAGGGAGAAGTCACCCTCCGCCGATACGCGCAACATCCGGTAGTCGACGTCCGGCGTCGGCGCCGGACTTGCCTTCGAATCCTCGAAGCGAAAGCGCTGCAGGCCATATCCGACGAGCAGAGAGGCCTCGTGATCGCGGAAGGGATAACGAGTGCGCAGCCCGAGGCCGAAACCATCGATGCTGGTCTTGAACTTCTCGCCGGAGGCGGTCTCCGAAGCTTTCGTCAGCGCGAGCGAAGCCTTCACATCGAGCCCGAAGTAGGCTGGCCAGCTCTCAGTCGTGTGCCGTGCGGGGTAGTAGCGTGCCTCGAGCTCTGCCTGCGGCGCGAGGGGCAGTCGGTAGTCTCCGAGCCCGAGGGTGACGGGCTCGTTGTAACTGAGGATGCGAGTCAGGGTGCCGATGCCGAGGCGAACGTCGAATGCCCTGCCTCTCTGCGACGCGTCTGCAGTGGGCGTGGGACTCACCGAAGGGGTCGGCATCGCCGCGCCCGTTGGGCGGACGTGCCAGCGTGTGGCATCGACCACGCTGGTGTTTTCGAGGGCCAGGTTCGGACGCACAGCGGCTGTCGCTGTTGCCGCGGACTCTTCTGCGCTGTCGCTTGCCTCGGGGGGCCTTACGCTCAGCAGGGCTTCGCGGGTGTCTTTCCAGAGTGTCCTGCGGATTTGGGCCACGATCTGGTTCGCACTGCGACGAGTCGTGACGGCGCGCGCGATGCGCTCGTGGTCCTTGCCGTCGTACATGAGCACGGTGACGCGCAGGTTGGGGCCCTGCTTTTGCACGATGGCCTCGACCCATGCGGCGATGCCGAGACCCTCGAACAGGAGGCCCACCGTGCCCCAGCTGCAACCGTCAGGCGTCCTTCGGGGGAGTTTGCGTCTACGCCGAGCTTTCGCGCGCTTCGATCGGCATCGCCGGTCTCCACGATGCTCAGCTGTCGGTGAGAGCGCAGCACGCGTACGACCTCGCGGCGAATGGTTTCGGCGTGGGGACCGAAGAACGGACGCACCACGACGCGGGTGTCGGCCAAGGCGCTTCTGGCGCCGGAGCACAGAAGGAACAGGCTCGCCAGGATCAGAAGACGTTTCACCACAGCCTCCGCAAGCGTCGCTTGATGGGTCCGGGGAGAGCGTCAGTCGATGGGTGTTCCGAGCTCGATCTGCTCCACGAACCGGCCGACCTTGGCGTCGAACACTTCGCGGTTTACCGAGCCGCCATCTTCGAGCGTGGCGAACTCAGCGAGATCGACGTTTGGATCTTGGAAGTCGACGCGGCGCAGCGCGGTTGCGAGGTCGTCGCTGCTCACGCCAAGCACGCCGGCTATGGCGTCCAGGTTCATGGTGCCGAGGTGCACCCCGTCGAGCCGGTGCATCGTCAGACCGTCGATGTTGATGGCCCCAGCGGCGGTGCGCGCGCTCGTGTAGCTGTTCGTGTCCCGCTCGAAGAGCAGGTTCATGTCCTTTGGCTCGAGGTACAGCGTGTCGATGAGCGTGCCGACGTTGGCGCCGCTCTCGGCAAAGCCACCGAGGCCGTGGATCTCGTCCTGCTTCGAGATCATGCCGTTGACGCCATGGCAGTTCATGCAGGAGATGCCTGCCTCCACCGCCCCGTCACGCGAGTGAGGGTCTTTGACGATGGCGGTTGGAGCCTTCTCGAGCAGCGCACCGCCGTTGTCGGCAGCGACGTCGGTATCGTCGCCCGTCAGGGCAGCCGAGACGATGTAACACTGTAGTCCGTTTGGAAGCGTGCAGATGACCTCACCGCCGTCCTCCTCGAACGAGAGCGGGAAGGCTGTGATGTTCTGACGGTTCGCGTTGCCGGCGAAATCGTAGCTGAGCCAGAAGGGGCCCTGACCGCCCGGGATCACGTGGCGCTCGATGATGCGGTTGTTGACGGAGACATCCGATGCTCTGAAGCCTGCGCGGGCCACGCGCACCCGCGCGACGTTGTCTGCGATGTTGACGTCGAAGATGTCTTTCGCGATCCGATCCA